>JAQCER010000163.1 GCA_027618625.1 Verrucomicrobiota bacterium | reverse complement strand
CGCGCGTCCGCTCCCCCACGCCGCAGAACACCGACCGGCCGCCGTGCGCCTTGGCGATATTGTTGATGAGCTCCATGATCACCACCGTCTTACCCACACCAGCACCACCGAAGGCCCCCACTTTACCTCCCTTAGTAAACGGACAGATCAGGTCGATCACCTTGATGCCTGTCTCCAGCACAGAGGCTGAAGTCGCCTGGTCCGCGAGGGTCGGCGCAGGCCTGTGGATCGGGTAGCGCTTTTCGAAGTTTACTGGGCCTTTCTCGTCAACAGGGTCACCAGTGACATTGAAAATTCGCCCGAGCACGCAATTGCCGACAGGCACGGTGATAGAATCGCCGGTGTTCGTGATCGTCATTCCTCGCTTGAGACCTTCAGTCGAGGACATGGCAACCGCGCGCACCCACCCGTCACCGAGGTGTTGCTGCACCTCAAGAACCAATTTCGTCGTGGTTCCGTAGAGGTCGTAGTTGATTTCAAGGGCGTTGTAGATCTCGGGGAGCTTCTCAGCTTTGGAGAAGTCTACATCGATCACGGGGCCGATGACTTGTACGATGGTTCCTTGGTTACTCATGGAAGGATGGGTTGGCTAATGCGGTTCGGTTATTGAAAAGATAAAAGATAGACTCAATGGAGAGTAAAAACTCAGCAGCGGCGGTAGCTGTGTCACTCCAACGCTTTCATGGCAGTAGTGATCTCCAGCAACTCGTTGGTGATCGATGCCTGGCGCAGCTTGTTGTATTCCAAAGTGAGATCCTTGATGAGCTGCTTGGCGTTGTCGGTAGCACTCTTCATAGCCACCATACGAGAGCTGTGTTCAGAAGCGCGGGATTCCAGAAGCATCTGGAAGAACTGATTATTCACATACTGAGGAAGCACCGTATCAAAAACTACTGAAGCACTGGGCTCGAAGGAGTAGCCGGCGAAATTCTCGTCCGCACTTTCAGGCTTGTCATCCCCTCCCATCCCTTCGTATTCCCTGACCCGTCCCAGAGTCATGGGATTGATTGGCAGCAAAGTCTCAACCGTAGGGGTCTGGGTCAGCGTCGTGATAAAATTGGTAAACGCCACACGCACACGTCCAATCTCTGGATTTTCCAGAAACTTTTCCATGACAAATTTTGAAACCGCTTTGCTCTCTGAGAACTTGGTTGGATCACTGACAGGAAAATCTGCAATCAGATCCTTTTTCAACCGGCCAAGCGACTGGCACCCTTTGCGCCCCACGGTGACGAAAGTCGTGTTTGGCCCCGACACATCCAGCGCCTTGCGGATTAGGTTGGTGTTAAGCCCTCCACACAGTCCTTTGTCGGTAGTTACAAGAAGAAGAATCTCCTTCTCACCAGTCCGTTCCTCAAGCAGAACATGAGACTCATCACTCACCCTCTCCTTCAGATTCACAAGAACCTTGTTGATCAGATTAGAATAATACCGGCCAGCAGTCGCCTGATCCTGCGCCTTCTTCATCTTCGACGCGGCTACGAGCTGCATCGCTTTCGTGATCTGCGCCGTACTTTTGACGGACTTGATCCTTCGGCGGATGTCGCGTGTGCTGGGCATAGTGTGCTGGAAGGCGGGCTAGCTAGTGTGGTTAGAAGAGAACAATCGGGCTACGGATGTTAATCAGCAGGGTCGATCAGAGTTAGACGGTTTTCTTGAAGTCTCCGGCGGCAGTTTTCAACTCACTCAAAATTTCTTCACTGATAGCCTTCTCGTTTGCAATCTTAACCATCAGAGACTCTTTGCGGTCGGTCAGATAGGTCTCAAACTTTGCCTGGACTTCACGGATTTTCGACACTTCGACGTCATCGAAATATCCATTCTGCATGGCCCAAAGGGTGGCCACCATGATTTCGAGCGCTTTCGGCTGATATTGCTGCTGTTTGAACAGCTCAACAATTCTCTGCCCACGTTGAATCAACGCTTTGGTCTTCTCATCGAGATCCGAGCCAAACTGTGCGAATGCCTGCATTTCGCGGAACTGAGCAAGGTCCAACTTGGTTGTCCCAGACACCTTCTTGATCGCTTTGGTCTGAGCAGCTGAACCCACCCGGCTCACAGAAAGACCCACCGAAATAGCTGGTCGAATACCTTGATAGAACAGGTCGGTTTCCAGGAAGATCTGACCGTCAGTAATGGAAATAACGTTTGTCGGGATGTAAGCAGAAACGTCGCCAGCCTGAGTCTCGATGATTGGCAGTGCTGTCATCGATCCACCTCCTGCATCTTCACTGAGACGGGCAGAACGCTCCAGCAGGCGGCTGTGCAGGTAGAAAACGTCACCTGGATAGGCCTCGCGACCGGACGGGCGGCGAAGGACGAGTGAGACCTCACGGTAAGCGACAGCATGCTTGGAAAGGTCATCAAAAACAATCAGAACGTCCTGCCCCTGATCCATGAACCACTCACCGATGGCAGCACCAGCGTAGGGTGCAAGAAACTGGTTGGTCGCGCTATCGGATGCAGATGCAGCAACGATGACGGTGTATTCCATTGCCCCGTTGTCTTCAAGGGTCTTGATTATCCGAGCGATGTTCGACCGCTTTTGACCAATCGCCACATAGATACAAAGAAGCGGCTTGTGGTCCTTCAGTTTGCCTTCTTCGGCAGCCTTATTCTGCTTGGCCTGAGAGATGATGGTATCGACCGCGATCGTGGTCTTTCCCGTAGAGCGGTCACCAATGATCAGCTCACGCTGGCCGCGACCGATCGGAATCATCGCGTCAATCGACATAATGCCGGTCTGCACCGGAACACTCACGCTTTTACGCTTGATGATACCCGGCGCGATTTTCTCTACTGGATAAGAAACATCGGATTTGACGTCTCCTTTACCATCAAGCGGCTGACCAAGCGTATTTACCACACGACCAAGCAGTCCATTGCCGACAGGCACCTGCAGCAGCCGACCAGTCGTGCGAACCTCATCGCCGCTCTTGATGTGCTGGCCAGTTCCCAGGAGCACGCAGCCTACCTCAGTTTCTTCCAGGTTCAGAGCGAGACCGTAGAGGCCACCAGGGAACTCGATCAGCTCGTTGAGCATACAGTCGCTCAAGCCTTCGACCTTAGCGACGCCGTCACCAATCTCACGGACAGTGCCTACGTTGGACTTTGTCACCGAAGTCTTGAGACCGGCAATTTCTGTTTCCAGTTCCTGAAGGATGTTGCTCATTTTTAAATCAATTGAAGTGTGGAAGGTCTTTGAGAGGAGATTGAATTGTTACAATGGTCAGTAGCGTCGGTCAGATAGCGAGGGCATCACGGAGTCGATCGAGACGAGCTTTTACGCTTCCGTCCCACACATCACTCCCCACCTTGATCCGCATTCCGCCCAAGAGCGCATCATTTGTGCTGAAATCGGAAGTGAGATCATCACCATACTTCCTTTTCAGGTCAGCCAGCACCGTGCTCTTTAGATCATCAGAGAGTCTAGCAGCACTTTCGATGACAGCGTGACGTTTTTCGACTTCAAGCCGCAGCATCCGCATATAGTCAGTCAGAATCTGCAAGTATTTACGCGGCTTCGATTTCTTCAACGCATCAACACACTTTTTCGCAATCTCCATATCCAGCTTTCCGTCCCTCATGGTGAGGCGGAACAACTGGCGAGAGGATCTACGTGCTTCCTTGCTGATCTTCATGATCGGAATAAATCTTAACTTACAGGGCGACTTGTCTTACAGGGCGACTTGTGACACTGCGTCCTTGTTGATCCTGTCCTGGTCTTCCTGGGTGAGCACTCTGCCGGTAACCTTCGTGGTGGTATCAACCAGCAGACGACCGAAGTCGCGCTTCAACTCCGCCATGAGCTTTTCGTGCTCCAGCTGCGATGCCTCTTTGGCTTTCGAGATGATCTGACCGGCCTCAGCAACGGCTTCCTGCTTCTTCTTCTCTCCAGCAAACATGGCGCTGTCAGTAGCTTCGCGAATCATGCGCTCGGCTTGCTTATTGGCATCACCAATGATCTCGCTCGCTTTGCGTTCTGCGCTTTCAAGGTCACTCTTAATCTTGGCGAGGTTTGCCTCTCCTTCTTCAATGCGTCGACGGCGCTCTTCCAACATGGAAGTGACCTGCGGGAACACAAACTTTTGCAGCACAGCGTAAACGATCATGAAGATGATCACCTGCGCGATAAACATCGGCCATTCGACGCCGAACGTGCTGAGAACTTTTGTGATAATGTCCATGGCTAACTACCAATGAATGAATGGGTGAAAAACTGAAAAGAGAATACTGACAAACAGTGGAAAAGTGCTGCCCCCTCCGGAACGAACCAGAGGGAGCAGCGAGAGTGACTTAACGTCCTTGAGCGAACGCAAGGATCAGAGCGTAAATCGCGATAGCTTCCGCGAGCGCCATTCCAATAATGGCGATCGTCAGGATGTTACCGAACGCACCTGGATTGCGGCCCACAGCTTGCGTAGCTCCAAGTCCAACCAGTCCCACACCGATGCCTGCGCCAGCTCCGGCGAGACCAAGTGTCAGTGATCCGTTAGCGCTGGAAGCCTGAGCGAGCTCAACAGCTTGCGCGTGGGCGTTTACCTCTTGCAATAGTGATAGAATTTCGATCATATTCGAGTCGTACTAGTTTGTTTTGTTTTCGTGCTGCCACCTTCCACGGAAACCATGGTCACAGATGGCAAAATCTGGCAAAATCTGGCAAAATTTTATCGATCAGTGCGCATCGTCATGGGTTGTCGACAGCTTGATGTAGACCGCGCACAGCAGAGTGAAAACCACCGCCTGCAGTCCGCCCACGAGGATCTCCATAAAATAAAACGGGATCGGAAAGAGAACGCTGGTGACGAATTGGCCAAGCGGCCCCAGTCCAAGGGCACCACCCAAAGTCATCATCGTGTGCAGCAGTGTTTCACCTGCGAAAATATTACCCAACAGTCGCAGCGACAGCGACACCGGGCGGAACGCAATCGACACCAGCTCAATCACCCCAACCATCAAGAAAACGAAAAACAACGGAATCGCGATCGGCCCCGTTAGACCACCTTTTGGCGCAAAGGTGTGCTTAATGAACCCCCAAAAACCGAACACAAGTCGGATGATCAAGCCTCCTTTGCCGTGCGTCTCGTGCTCTCCCAGCTCATTGAGCGTGATCCAGATCCACACAAAAAATGCACAGAGAGCCATCGCCAGAGTCATGTTCAGGTCAGCCGTGGCAGGACGTAACAGGGGTGTCTTAATGTGCTCAGCCGTCAGGTAGCTGGTGTGATGTGAATCCCAGCCAATCGTTCCAACACCAGGAATCAGGCCAAACCAGTTCGACACGACGATGAAAATGAACATCGTCGCGAGCAGAGGGAACGCCTTGGGCGCGACCTTCTTACCGACGATCCCTTCCACCTGATTGTAGAGAAACTCGACGAGGAATTCGCAGACATTTTGCTTTTTGTTAGGAATCAACGTCGCGTCCTTCATTCCGCGACGAACGAACCAGGTGATCGCGCAAAGAACCAGCGCACCCACGAGCACCGAGTTCGTGAGCCAGTGTCCGAACTTCAACGAGTTAGCTTCCACGCTCACGGCCGCGAGCGGAAGGTTATCGAGCATTGTTTGGACTGAGATCGGAAACATCGAATTCAATGAAAGTTGGTCTACGCAAATTCCAGTGCGGGGATTACGTCGTCCCGGCACCAAGACAGGTAACAGTTCGAACCAGAGGCCAGCATCGGACGAAGTAGCCGCCGGAAAGCCGACCAGATAAGCAATCCTCTTAACGTTCGCAAGCTTATTTGTGAAATTTTTCACAATCTCGTCAACATTCTCGGATTATCCGGGAAACCGACCGATATCCAGCCACGATCAGGACGGTCTCAAGCCCAACCACTTTGCGGACACTTGTCCCGCTCTTTCCATTTGCATTACCGCCAAATCGCATCATTCTTTTCCCACGCTAGTCCTCCTTTTTATGCACGGGTAGCTCAGCGGTAGAGCGGCTCGTTTACACCGAGTTGGTCGGCGGTTCGATCCCGTCCCCGTGTATTTGTTCCTAATTATCAGGTAGCTACGACCGGATTAAGCGCCTGCGATTCGCGATTTACAAAAGTCATTGGCAACGCGGTGCCAGTTCCCACAAAAGCTCGAAGTTGTTCCGGCCTCGCCAGCACACAAGAAAGCGCCCGCCAGTCGAAACCAGCGGACGCTCAGGGGAAAGGGATCGGCTACTCCACCTCAATCACGGCTGGACGGCTGGACGGCTGGACGGCTGGACGGCTGGACGGCTGGCCCAGGACTTGACTCGCCAGCGGAATCCTGATCCAATCGCCGCTGTCGATGCGGAAACGTCGGCCCGAAGTTCCTCGCCCTGAACCCCCTCCATCCCCGGCTCCGCCCGTCCCATGAACGCACTTGATTTCAAAGTTCCTACCAGTTCAGTTTTCTGTCCAAGACTGTACGGAGGCTGGTCAAACTGAGATAAAGCTGCAAGCCTCGCCCGACTCAACTTTTTTCATCGTTGTTGCCGGATGCAGAAACACTTGGAAATCCTCCCCCAACACCGTGCCCTCACCGATTGGCTCTATCGGGAGGAAAAGGAAGTCTGGCGGTGGTTTGAGGAAAAGGAGAAGACCGCAACCGATGCCGAGCAGGTTCGGCTTTCCCTTCTGCGAGACACTTACCGCCTTGATGCGGAGGCCCATCCCGAGGTGTTTCGGGAGATCGAGACAGCTTGTGCGGCACTTGGAATTGAAGCACAAGTGTTCGCCTATCAAGCGCAGGATGGCATCGCGCCAAACGCGGCGGTCTGCCACCTGCCGGGCGAGGCGCATGTCATTTTCTCGGGGCCGATTCTTTCCCTGCTTTCTACGGATGAGTTGCGCGGCGTGATCGGGCATGAGTTGGCGCATCATCACCTCTGGCAGATGGAGGATGGAAGATTTTATCTAGCAGATCGTATTCTGCACTCTGCGGCCTCACATCCCGGCGCGGAGCCAGCTCATGCGCAAAGCGCGCGTGTCTGGCGGCTCGCCACCGAGCTGTTTGCGGATCGCGGGGCCTTTTTGGCAACGAACAGCCTCGATACTGCAGTCGCCGGTCTTGTAAGAACGACCACCGGACTCGCTCAAGTCAGCGCGAAAAGCTATCTCGCCCAGGCAGCGGAGATTTTCTC
>JAQCER010000162.1 GCA_027618625.1 Verrucomicrobiota bacterium | reverse complement strand
GCTTCCAGCAGGATTTTCCCGTCGTGGATTCAGGCGGCCAACCAGTGGGACTGCTGACACGATCGAATTTAATTGCAGCGCTCTCTGCGCAAGGACCGACGCCACTGCAGCGCCTACAGGAGCAACCGATTTCTACACCATCGCTTTGCATGAAATCGGTCACGCCCTCGGTCTCAACCTTTCGTTCAATCAGTGGACCGAGCACGTCGCCGGATCGACATTTACGGGATCCAACGCCTTGGCAGCCTACAATTCAGACAATGGGACATCGCTGACCAGCCTGGATATGGCGAGCGGCAGCAATCTACACTGGAAAGAAGACGCCTACGAGTCGTTCATCTTTTCCGCAGGCACCCCGAACCTCGCTGGTACCGTTGGAAGTGGCGTCCTGCAGGATACGCTGATGGATCCTTCAGCAGACTTCACGGCAAGTATTCGTCGGCTCGAACTCACCAACGTGGATGTCGCAGCACTTCAGGATCTTGGTTGGTCGGTAGTTCCTGAGCCTTCCACCGGATTGATGCTTGGAGCAGGAGCTCTCTGCCTGGGCCTGCAGCGGCGGCGACCGCGTTGAGGAACTGCGCAGATAAATCGGCCTGCTACCAGCCACTGGCGCTGTCAGCAATCGTCGGCACATTCAAACGCTCGTTTGAATAATTTCCTCTTCATTGAAGACATTCAGAACGTGCCCCGCCTACCCTTTTGGAAAGAACGGCCCCTTCCCTCCTGAATCAAAAAAGTAAAACAAGTAAAACCAACCGGTTCCGACTCTGAACAATGATAGGACACAGGCCGCAACGATCGCAGCGCCCAGTGGCCTCGACACCCGTGGTATCGGCTCCCTTACAGCGGTGGCTAGCAGATTGAGGACGAAATTGGGTTTGATCTCGCCGACAACCAGATGGTCGAAGATCTGGAAAAATAGAGGGAGCAAAAGAGTTGCCCTTCGCTTAGTATCACTCCATGCCACCGTGCTTCTTTAGCCATCGTTTCCTGATCACGATCTTCGCGCTTTTCAGTGGGCCTGCGACCGCTCTCATTGCCGAGGAAGTGGTAGGTAAATTGCCGCTGACGGTCACTTTCAAAGGCGACTCCCAGTTTCACCGTCTGTCGAAACGAGCGCAGAAGGAAAACTGGGCAGCGCTCCCGATGGGAGAGCGGGTGGGTAAATTTGGACGAGCTCTGGCTGGCACACCGTACGTTGGCTTTACCCTGGAAATCGACGATTCGATCGAAGCTCCATCCGCCAATTTCGAAGGCGTGGATTGCTGGACGTTCTTCGAGATTTGTATGGGCATGGCCCGAATGATCGAAACCGGTAAATCGACCTACGCTCCTGCGGACTTACTCGCCGAGATCAAGACTACACGCTACCGAGGTGGCCAGTGTTCGGGCAACTACCTTGAGCGCATTCACTACCTTGTCGATTGGTACTACGACAACGAAGCACGGGGCACCATTGACAATGTGACAAGGGAGCTCGGCGGCGCCGAACGTTTGACTGGTCGCTCTTGCACTGAGATGACCGAACTGTGGAAACACTACCGTTACCTCAAGAACAGTGCGGAACTGCGGGAAGGCATGAAGGAACATGAAGCGCGGGTTTCGCAGTTGCCCGTCTACTTCATCCCTAAAGCGAAAGTGGCAGCGGTTCAGGCCAGGATTCAAGAAGGCGACATCCTCGGAATTGTCACTAACAAGGACGGCGTATTTTGTTCCCACGTGGGACTTGCGATCAAGGCGGACGACGGAACGATGCGCATGCTCCATGCGTCGTCGAACTTTAAGAAGGTCGTGGATGAAGCGACGATCAGCGATTATCTCAACAACTACAGCAGCCACAAAGGGATCATTGTTGGCCGACCGCAGCCGCGATCGAAAACCATCACAAACGAGCGCGCCTACCAAACCAACCTGAAGAAACTCATCAAGGGAAGTTAAGCGGAATGGCAGATACAGCCATAACCCTCGCAAAGTTCGCAGCAGTTCTGCTCGTTGGATTGCATTCGACTGTTTCCGGGGAGATCACGCCGAAGACATTTCGAGGCACCGAATATCTGATCGTCCAGGCACCCACAGAAGATGTGAGGCTGCACTGGAAAGGCGCAGATGGAAGAGCGATTGGGACATTGGAGCGACTGAAAACGATTCTCGAAAAGGATGGACGTACGGTGGATATGGTGATGAACGCTGGCATCTACACCAACGCACCTGCACCAGAGGGATTGCACGTTGAAGGTGGGAAGGAACTGGTGCCGCTCAATACGAACGATGGTGCCGGCAATTTCTACCTCAAGCCAAACGGCGTGTTCTTCATCGACGAAAACGATCGCGCGCGAGTTGTTTCGACCGATGACTACCAGAAGCTAAAGGTCGTCCCCCGTCTGGCTGCCCAGTCGGGGCCACTTCTACTGAGAGGCGGCAAAGTCCATCCAAAGTTCGACAAGGCCTCGAAGAACAAACTCATCCGTAACGGGGTCGGAGTGGACAAAGAAGGACGGATCTGGTTTGCCAGTGTCACCCGTACCAATGATAACGTGACGAGCTTCTTCGATTTTGCCGAGCTCTTCAGATCTCTCGGCTGCGAGGAGGCGCTTTACCTGGATGGCACTATCTCGCAGATGGAGGCGGGGTCCGATAAGCCGGGAGCAGTGCAGTCGGTAAACTTCGTCGGGATCTTTTCGGTGAGTCGTAAGAAAAAATAGAGCGCCAGACGGCTACAATCGCTTCTTCACCAGCCGGATGCCCGCGCCCACGACAGGAACGTGCTCAAAGACGCCGCGAGTGGCAGCACAGAAGTCCTGATGCAGCACCACTTTTCCTTCCGAGTTGAAACGCAAGTGCGTCATCCCGATCGTTACAATGTCCTTCTTCTTGCTCAGCACTTTGCTACGATAGACCATGCGCCAGCGAACGTAGACATCTTCCCCTGAGATCGCGACATCTTCAAAACTGACGGTTCCGTATTCGAGCATCTTCGCAGTTTCGAGCAAGTAGGCTTCAATAGCCGCGGCGCCGGTCAAGGTCTTGAGCGTGTCGTTAAAGAATGCATCTTCTGCATACACCACCGCCACATTTCCCTTCACATTCGCAGACGACAAGTCAGCCAACAGTGCCTGCCAGCGGGCAATTGCCTCAGCGCGCTCCTCCATACCAAGTGGGTCACTATCGGACTCCCTGGCTGCGGCCCGTGCATAGGAATCAATTGCGTCCGTATTCATCATCGTAGGCTTGGGCGAAGTGCACCCGATCGAATTCGCTAGCACGAAACCGACAAGGATGGTGGTGATGCTCGACAGGTTACTTTTCATCCTGCCTTTTACTGTTGTCACTTTTCGTGGCGTCGCCGATCCTCTCCTCAGAGTAATTTTTGTCCCGTTGCTGGTCTCGGTAACGCATGATTTTGCCATCGTGACTAACCACCTTAAACTTCAAAGGCACTCCTACCGGCGCTTCACTGGGGGTCGAACTCTGGCTCAAAAGGTAGATCAACTCGCCATTCTCCAGCTTCCATCGACCGCGATGCACCAACTTCTTTTCGATCCCCAGAATTTTCGCCTTTCCCATGCTCTCGTAGCTCCCGTCGGCGTGGTAAGATTTCACCGCCTCAAGACTCAGGAACTTGCCAGAATATGTCAGCCTGTATTTCCCGGGAAGACGTTTCTTCCATTCCGCCACATCTGCTGAAGCGCACGTGAGCGTTAGCACGAGCGTCAGGGCAGTTGCAAATCCCGACATAAAGAATCTGGCCTTCATAGAGTATGGGATGACAGAATTTCAGGACGACTCAGGATCATCGCCCTCCGGTTCCATAGCGGAGCCGTGACGACATTGAACCAGACCAAAAAACCAATGACAAAGGAACCGTAGACCTTGAGTATCCCAACGATCTGCGGAAATTCTGCATCTCGAATCATCCACTCACGAAGTAACCAAGCCAGCAAAAACCAAGCCGCGAAACAGGGCACCATCAGGAGGATCCGGCGCTGAGTGATCGGGACAGTCGGAGCTGGGGGCTTCAGAAACACGAATGGCCACCAGACGGCTCGAAAGTCCGACAGTCGCCCATGCGCAAGTGCAATCCTATCCAACGCGTTCACTCCACCGGTGAGGGTTCTCTGTAGGAGCGAATCCAATCCATTTCCATGGCAAAAGCCCCCGGCTTCTTGTCACCCAGCAGGATGCTCAGGCGCTCGATTTTTTTCGGATCGAAGGTTTTCTCAGGAAGTTCCAGACCTCGAAAACTCCCGACGAACGCAGAAAACGGTATCTTTACTTCATGCCACTTTCCTTTGACCGTGGGAAAATCGGCTTTGAAAGAAACTTCCATCGATCGATACCGGGCATCGGTCGCGAGGCGCAGTTGATACGTTCGACCGTCACCTTTTACTCGAAGAATCAGTCCTTGAGCAGCACTCAGATCGAGCGCCACGGTATCCGTTCGCACCGACGAGAAGCCGCCATTGTTTTCAAGAGAGAGCATCCCTTGGAAGCGCATGATTCCCTCCTCCGTCGTTTTCACATTGCCCTTTGACAATCCGCCCATCACCCCATCGTCCACAATGCGCCAGCCAAACGCCAAGTTGTCAGCGGCGCTGAACTCGGTCACCGAGACAACGGATGCTGAGGCAGGGAGAACCAAAAGCGCAATCGCTATCGCGATACTACTGTTACGAAGGAATGTTTGGAACTTCACGTCAGAGAATACGTCCGCTTTCTCGAATCGGACTGTTTCGAATCGGACTCTTTCGAATGCGGCTCAATCCTCAATCCGATTTCGCCAGTTCGTACCCATCTTTACCGTCTTTGACCTGCCAGCCCAAGGCAGAAATCGCATCCCGCAGAGCATCTGATGCCGCCCAATCTTTCGCCGCACGGGCCGCAATGCGTTTTTCCGCGAGTTCTTGCACTTCCACCGGGACGTCAGCCGCAGTCTCTTCTTTTACCCCTGGCAACTCCCAGCCAAAAGCGTGCACGAGCACCGCAAGACCATCCAACCATCCACCGGCTTCGTCGGCACTGACTGCGCCTGCGATTGCGCGTTTCTCCAAGGGCCTCATCGCCGTATTCAGTCGACCAAGAGCCGACGGCGTATTCAAGTCGTCCAGCAATGCTGCCCATGCTTCCGCAAATGCGTTGGACACCCCCGACTTTGCCCACTCCAGAGTTGCTGCATAATCGCCCATCGTCCGGCCTGCCAGGGGCTCCAGCTGATGCGCAAACGCAGCGATGCGCTCAAGATTGATCCTCGCAGCGCGCAACCCATCCCAGGTGAAGTTCATCTTCTGCCGGTAGTGGCCAGAGAGCATCTCGAACCGCAGCTCAGCGGCGGAATAACCCGGCGCGGCTCCGTCTACGCCACCTCGGCGACCGTGATTGATGTCATCCAGCGTGTAAAGATTCTTCAGACTCTTCGACATCTTCGATCCCTCCACCATCAGATGCTCGGAATGGAACCAGTGCCGCGCGAACGTTTTTCCAGTGGCCGCCTCACTCTGGGCGATTTCATTTTCGTGATGAGGAAAGCACAAGTCCACCCCACCAGCGTGGAGATCGAATGACTCGCTGAGATATTTCATTCCCATCGCACTGCACTCCAGATGCCATCCCGGTCTCCCCTGCCCCCACGGACTCTCCCAGAAATTGTCGCCGTCTTCGGGCTTCCTAGCCTTCCACAAGGCAAAGTCGGCGAGGCTCTCTTTCTCATATTCGTCAGAGTCGTTGGCGGAAGCACCGAATTTCAACTCGCGCTTGTCGAGATGAGACAGCCTCCCATAGTTTTCGAACGCCGACACCTTAAAGTAAACCGAGCCGTCAGCCCCTTGATAGGCATGACCGGAATCCATCAGTTTTTCAATGAGCGCCACCTGTTCAGGAATGTGCTCGACCGCACTCGGCTCGACATGAGGTGGCAGCAAATTCAAAGCCTCGCAATCGCGCGCAAACAGCCCATGCCAGTAGGCCGTGAATTCCTTCAGCGTCTTTCCTTCCCTCAGTGACTCACGGATGGTCTTGTCATCGACATCGGTGATGTTCCGCACGTGCCGGGTTTTCAAGCCCGACAACTCGGCGACTCGGCGGAACAGATCCTGAACAATGAACGTCCGAAAATTCCCAATATGGGCAGGCCCATAGACAGTCGGGCCGCAGCAATAGAAGCGAAGCGAATCACCATCTTCTGCGTAAACCTCGCGTTTTGAACGCGTTAACGTGTCATTGAGAACAAACTGTGCCATCGATAGGAAGCAACTCCGTCAGAGCAAGATTGCAAGATTTTCCTTACCCCACTACGAGAGCTTGATCACCTGCCACATACGACTAAGACTGCCGCGTGTCCGACACCCTTCCGCCAGCCAAAAAGAAGCGATCCCGATCTGCCAAGAATCGGTCCAAAGGAAAATTGCGCATCGGCGACACCTGGAGCGCCATCACCATCATTGCCCTCTCGCAGAACAATCCGCTCAAGGCCATTGCAGAGTTTGTGGAGAACAGCATCGATGCAAAGGCAAAGCACATCAGCATCGTTCGCGGCAAGGAACGCGGCGAATCTTTTCTGCGCATCACCGATGACGGCGAAGGCATTCCCTGTAACGATGAAGGCGAGCCGGACTTTCAATACGTTGCCACCCACATCTGCGATTCCATCAAGCGTCGGGTCAAAGCTCAGGGTGGCGGCGAGGGCATTCAGGGCGAATTCGGTATTGGCTTGTTGAGTTTCTGGACCGTGGGCGAGGAACTTTTCCTCACCTCCGCTGGCCGCAACGAGCGCACCTACCAGATGCGCATGGCCAAGGGCGAACAAGGCTACGAAGTGACGCCTCGTCGCACATTGTTCTCGATGCAGGAAACCGAACTGCTCATCAAGCCACTGCTGCCAGGAATTCGACAGCTCACGGCCGAGAAGATCCAGTGGTATCTGGCATCGGAGCTTCGCGATCGCATCCGCACCACAGGAGTGCAGATCAAAGTGATCGATCGCACAGCCCGCAAGGAATATGTAGTGAAGCCGGTGGAGTATTCCGGCACATCGCTGCAATTGGATCCGATCACCACGCCGATGGGCGACATACGCATCGAGCTCTATCTCGCAGCCCACGATCCCGAGAACTGCATCAGCCTCGCGAGACT
>JAQCER010000161.1 GCA_027618625.1 Verrucomicrobiota bacterium | reverse complement strand
AACGCCCTCACCGCTGCCCGCCAAAAAGCCCCCCTTTGGGACTGGCCCTAACTTAGCAATGTGGACCCAGTATTCGGCGTTTGAAGCGCCAACAAAAATCCGCCTTGCAGTCCCAACATGAATCGCTCACAAATCTGGACATGAAAATTTTCCTTCTGCTCGTCTTCCTAAGCCCCATTCTCGCAGCGTAATGGACGATTATTGAAATCAAGCCTGAGAAAAATAGGGGGGAGCAGGTGAGACTCTCCTACACCGAAACGAAAAACAAAGGAACCAGTCTCGAGGAGGCCATTCGAACTCTCCATGCTTCCAATAAACTACTGCTTCTGAACGGTGCTGGGTGTAATCTCAAAGAAGAAGAAAAATTGAACCAACAGCTCGTTCAGGCACTCTCTAGAGTCAGTGGAAAAAATCTCGCTGAGCTCACGCAAGAAATTGATGCTTCCAAATTTCATCATCCTAGAATCAGAGAACTTGGTTCCTTCCTCCTGGAAGCCAGCCTCGAATTACCTCCCTTCGCCAACCTCAACAATCATCTCAAGTCCCATCAGTTAGAAATTCGATCCGCTGAATGTGAGAAGTTTTCACTGCATCAAAAGAACGGAGCTCTGCAAATCTGGGGAATGGGGTTATTCTTACATGTCGTTCCCGTTGATTTCAGCCTCCCTCCAGCGGAAAAGACTCTTGATGCGCGACTGAGCCTGAGCCTGCCTTCTCTGAAGAAAGAGGGAGACCGATGGATTGGCACCTTTTTTCTCTCGCATAGGACCGATAAACCATTGCGTATCTACGGTCGTTGGAGCGAGCCCGATCAGAGCTACGTCGTCAATCATCGTGACCTTGCTTGGACCATGGGAGAACATTTCGAAACCGACCTTGCCGGAGAAATTCCCAAAGACTCCCCCTCCTTCAAAATCAATCCCGCGACCAGCTACAATGTCCGCGTCCCCCTTGGCCCCACCACTGCCCCGAGAGCAGCAATTCGCATCTTCAGCCCCTCGGGAACTATACAGTCTTCGGAGTTCTTTCTGAACGAAGCGCCGAAGCAGTGACATGCTGCTGGTGGCGGTGGAGGATCGGGAGTCGGAGAAGCTGCAGGGGGAGTTGGGAAGACTGCAGGTGGATGATGAGGCGTTTTTTTTGGCGCGGCTGAAGCCTTTGTGTACTGTGGTGGATGCTGTGGATGAGATTGGTAAAATATGGAAGGTGATTCGGGGGCGGGTGGCTGACGATAAATCTGGATCGGCTGTAGGGAAATCGACTTTGCGACTTTGCCCAATACTTGCTTTCTGGCGTATCCGCTAAGAGTCTCTGATTCTTCCATGCCATCGCCAAAATCGTCCACGACAAAATCCACAACCCGCAAAGCCGTAAGCCCTCGCAAGACGAAGGCTGCTGCGAAGCAGCGTCCTGCACGCAAGTCGGCGCAGACCGGGACGATTGAGGTTCGCGGGGTGTGGCAGAACAACTTGAAGGGGATCGATCTGGATTTGCCATTGAACCAGTTGACGGTGGTTACCGGGCCATCGGGCAGTGGAAAGTCGTCGCTGGCGTTCCAGACGATTTACGCGGAGGGGCAGCGACGTTACGTCGAAACATTTTCGCCTTACACGCGGCAATTTTTTGACCGCATGGACAAGCCGTTGGTCGACGAAATCCGTGGCATTCCACCAGCGATCGCGATCGAGCAGAGCAACAATGTCCGGACGACGCGATCAACGGTCGGCACGATCACTGAGATCAACGACTATCTGAAGCTCTTCTTTCCACGCGTAGCGACCGGCAGGTGTCCCGAGTGCAACACCGAGGTGCGGCCGGAGACGCCGAAGTCAGTGGCGGACAAATTGTTCACTGCATGGCCCGGCGCCAGCGTGCTGGTCACCTTTGGTGTGCATGCTCAGGCCAAAACGCAGCCCGCCGATTTCTTTGAATTCCTGAAAGGCCAGGGCTTCCTGCGCGTCAGCATTTTTGGCGAAACTTATCGCACCGACGAACCGCAGGCATTCACCCGGAAGCGCCTGCCTGCAGTAGTGCTGGTGATCCAGGATCGCATCCGCGTGGAGGAGGCACAACGCGCGCGCGCGCTGGAGGCCATCGAGTCGGCGTTCCATTTTGGCAAAGGAACCGTGACATTGGTCCATGCCGATACTGGCGAGACGAAGGCATTCTCCCGCCATTGGCACTGTGCGGATTGCGACATCACCCTGCGCGAACCTTCACCTGCGCTGTTCACGTTTAACAATGCAATCGGCGCGTGCCCAGAGTGTCGCGGGTTTGGGCGAACGATCGGTATCGACCTTGATCGGGCCATGCCGGACAAGTCGCTCAGTGTGGAGGAAGGTCTGGTAAAAGCTTTCAGCGGTGCACAGTATTCGGAGTCTCAGAACGATCTGTTACGCTGCTGTGAAGAACACGGCATCGATGTTTCCGTCCCCTTCGAAGACCTTCCGAAGGCCGATCAGGAATGGATCATCGAGGGAGAGGGTGTCGATCCCGATCCGGACGTGGCATGGGAAAACCAACGCTGGTATGGTGTGCGCGGCTTCTTCACCTGGCTGGAGAACAACGCCTACAAAATGCACGTGCGCGTGTATCTCAGCCGCTTCCGCTCCTACACAAAGTGCAGGGTGTGCCGTGGCGCACGCCTTCAGCCTGACGCGCTCAACTTTCGCGTCAACGACCTGACATTGCCAGACTGGTGGGAGCTTCCGGTGAACAAACTGGCCGCGGTCATCGACGAAGTTCCGATGCCCCCTGCTGATGGCACCGCTGTCATGTTGCGCGATGAAATCGCGTCACGACTCCGGTATCTGGAACGCGTCGGGCTGAGCTACCTGAATCTCGATCGCTCGACGCGCACGCTCTCCGGCGGAGAGGTCGAACGCGTGAACTTGACCACCTGCCTCGGTGCGTCGCTCGTAAATACGTTGTTTGTGCTCGACGAACCGAGCATCGGCCTGCACCCGCGTGACACTGGACGGCTCATCGAGGTCATGCATGCGCTGCGCGACAAAGGCAACACACTGCTGGTCGTCGAGCATGAAGAAGCGGTTATGCGCGCTGCTGACAACTTGCTCGACATCGGCCCAGGTCGTGGCGAACTCGGTGGTGAACTGGTGTTCCAGGGGACGCTCGCACAGTTGAACAAAGCAGCGCCGCCTCGGTCCCTGACACATGCCTATCTGTCGGGCCGGATGAGCATCCCCGTGCCGTCGAAACGCCGGAAGCTGAAGATCGGGCACTGTCTCAAGATCGTGCGCGCGACACAGAACAACCTGAAGCGCATTGATGTCGAAATTCCGCTCGGTGTGTTCTGTTGTGTCACGGGTGTCTCAGGATCCGGCAAGAGCACGCTGGTGCACGACGTTCTCTTCGAGAATCTGCTCCGGCGCAAGGGCGGCCGCACTGACAACGAACCCGGCCACTGCCGCGATATCATCGGTGATGGTCTGATCTCGCAGGTGATCATGGTCGACCAATCGCCGCTCGCGCGCACCCCACGATCGACACCTGCCGTTTACACCGGAGCATTCGAGCTCATCCGAAAATTGTTCGCCGAGACACCGGACGCGAAAAGCAACGGCATCCAGATGGGCTACTTCTCGTTCAACTCCGGCAACGGGCGCTGCCAGCGCTGTGCTGGCAATGGCTTCGAGAAGGTCGAGATGCAATTCCTCAGCGACCTCTACGTCCGCTGCCCGAAATGCGAAGGCTCTCGCTACCGACCAGAAGTGCTCGAGTATCTGCTGGATGGTAGATCGATCCGCGATGTCCTGCAAATGACCGTCAGTGAGGCGCATGCCTTTTTCTCGCAGCCCGATCGTTCCGGCTCGAACAAGGAAGAAAAGCTGCGGGAAACGATCAGCTCGCAGTTGCAGGTGCTGGCGGATGTCGGGCTCACTTACCTGCGTCTGGGCCAGCCACTGAACACGCTCAGTGGCGGCGAGAGTCAACGGTTGAAACTCGTCGGGCACTTGTTGGAGCGATCGAACGTCACTCAGGCAAAGGGCGACCTCCTGATCTTTGATGAGCCCACCACTGGCCTGCACTTTGACGATATTGCGATGCTGATGAAAGTGTTCCATCGCCTGGTGGATGCAGGCTCCAGCGTGCTGGTCATTGAGCACAACCTTGAAGTCATCAAGAATGCCGATCACGTTATCGATCTCGGCCCGGAAGCGGGCGAGCAGGGCGGTGAAGTGGTAGCAGAGGGAACACCCGAAGAAGTCGCTGAGGTTTCCGCTTCCCACACCGGCTATTACTTAAGAGCAGTGTTAGGATTAAAAATGGACACGGCCCGCGCTGCCGAGGATGCCCCGACCTTCAAGGTGGTCTCCAAGGCTGCTGCGCAGACCAGTAATACCATCGAAATCCACGGTGCCCGCGAGCACAATCTCAAGAATATCAATGTCAGCATTCCTCGCGATTCCTTTGTCGTCGTCACTGGCCTCAGTGGTTCCGGCAAGTCGACGCTCGCATTCGATATCGTGTTCGCGGAAGGCCAGCGACGCTTCCTCGACAGCATGTCGCCCTATGCGCGGCAGTTCGTCCAGCAACTTGAGAAGCCGGACATCGATCACATCACCGGCCTGCCGCCGACGGTGGCAATCGAGCAGCGCATCACCCGCGGCGGTGGCAAATCGACAGTCGCCACTGTCACCGAAGTGTACCATTTCCTGCGCTTGATGTTTGCCAAGCTGGGCACCCAGTTCTGTCCGGATTGCGCAGTGCCGGTGGAGAAGCAGAGCCTGTCGTGCATTTGCACCCAGATCGTCAAGCTGGCGAAGAAAGGCGCGGTCAAAGTGATGGCGCCGGTAATCAAGGCGCGCAAAGGGTTCCACACCGAGGTCGCCGACTGGGCGGGGCGTCAGGGTTTCACCGAGCTGTATGTTGATGGCGCATTCAAGGCGGTCGAGGGCTTTCAGAAGCTGGCGCGTTTCAAGGAACACAGCATCGATGCCGTGGTCGGTGAGGTGCGCACTGCTGGGCCGGATCTGGATGCAATGGTCGAGCGCGCATTGCAGATCGGCAAGGGCACGCTTCGGGTGATCGATGCAAAGGGAAAGACCACGGTGTTCAGCTCCGAGATGACGTGCCCGAAGTGCGATCGCTCATTCGAAGAATTGGATCCAAGGTTGTTTTCGTTCAACAGTCCGCACGGTTGGTGTCGCAATTGCCGGGGCTTCGGCTTGGTCTCGCGGACCAGCCGAAGCACGGAACTGGATGCCAGCCATGCAGAGTCGATGCTGGCAGCAGAGCTGGAAGAAGAACTACGTCGCGGCCACGCCGAACCCTCCGAGATGGAGGCGTGTGAGATGTGCAGCGGCGCTCGATTGAATGCGACTGCCCTGGCGGTGCAAGTACAGGGCATCCCAATCGATGCCGTCGCTTCGCTGCCAGTCAATCAGGCGAAGCTGTTGATGGAGGGCTTCAAGTTCTCCGGAAACGATGCGGTGATCGCTCGCGATATCCTGGTGGAGATCGCGCAGCGCCTGCGATTCCTCGAAGAAGTCGGTCTTGGTTACCTGGCGCTTGATCGGTCGGCGACCACTCTGTCGGGTGGCGAAGGCCAACGCATTCGTTTGGCCGCGCAGTTGGGCTCGAACCTTCGCGGTGTGCTCTACGTGCTCGACGAACCGACCATTGGGCTGCACCCGCGCGACAATGCACAACTGCTCGACACGCTCGTCGCGTTGCGCGACAAAGGGAACTCGCTGCTGGTTGTCGAGCACGATGAGGAGACGATGCAGCGGGCCGATCACGTCATCGATATGGGGCCGGGAGCCGGAATGTTCGGTGGCCAGATCGTCTACAATGGCGCGGCCGCTCCACTGTTAAAGCCCGGCAAGAAAACGGCTTTCAAAGATTCGCCGACCGCCAAGGCACTCGCCGATCCGATGGCGCATCCCATCCACGGTGAGCGCCGACCACTTCCTGATAACACCGGGAAAGATGCATGGCTGCGGGTCAAAGGCGCACGCACTAACAATCTTCAAAATATCGATGTCGCCATCCCACTCGGCAGGCTCACGGTCATCACCGGCATCTCCGGCTCGGGCAAGAGCAGCCTCATGCGCGGGGTCATCCGGCCCGCAGCAGAGGATGCTGTCGCAAGCATGAAAAAAAAGAAGGCCGCCAGCGACTTGCCCTACAAGAGCGTGACCGGATTCGACCTTCTAGGCGCAGTCTACGAGGTCGACCAGTCACCCATCGGCAAGACCTCACGCTCGACCCCCGGCACCTATGTCAAAGTGTTCGACGAGATCCGCAAACTTTTCTCTGGCTTGCCCAACTCCCGCATGCGCGGCTACACCGCCAGCCGGTTTTCGTTCAATACCGAGGGCGGGCGTTGCGAAGCCTGCACTGGCAATGGCCTGATCAAAATGGAGATGACCTTCCTGCCGACCTCCTACGTCCTCTGCGACGAATGCAAGGGCACGCGCTACAACGAGGCGACGCTCGAAGTCGAATACAATGGCAGGAACATCGGCCAGGTCATGGATATGACCATCGAAGAAGCCACCGCGTTCTTCCAGAGCAATCCCAAGATTCATCGCACCCTGCGGCTGCTGCTGGAAACTGGACTCGGTTACCTCAAACTTGGTCAACCCAGCCCGACCCTCAGCGGTGGCGAAGCCCAGCGCATCAAGCTGGTCACCCAACTCACCCGCGGCATAGGCCGCAGCGAGCACGCAAAGATCCGCCAGAACCGCAGCGTTAAACCCAACCTCTACCTGATCGAAGAACCCACCATCGGCCTGCACATGGCCGACGTCCGCAAGCTCATCGAAGTCCTCCACGCCCTAGTCGACGACGGCCACACCGTCCTCGTCATCGAACACAACACCGACATCATGGCCGAAGCCGACTACATCATCGACATCGGCCCCGAAGCTGGTGAGGAGGGTGGGAAGTTGGTGGTCGCGGGAACGCCCGAGGCGGTGGCGAAGGATAAAACGAGCCGAACCGCACCGTTTTTGAAGCGGGTATTGGTGTAATGAAGTGTAGTGGTGGTTTCGTCAGATTGCGTCGTGGACCGATGCCGTTCACAAACTCCTCGCCGAGCCCCAGCGGCTCACTCGCATTCATGCACGTCGTCCAACACGCCGCGGGGGATGCATACCGTCAGCACG
>JAQCER010000160.1 GCA_027618625.1 Verrucomicrobiota bacterium | reverse complement strand
ATCCATCCGAGCCAAGCGCAAGCTTGCCGCCCTCGATCCGCTCTTTCGATTCTCCCTAATCGCCACAATACCATCAACTCCTCATGCGTAAGCCCTGCGCTAGGTGCGCTTGGATCACTTCTTTTGGTTTTCATCGCAGAAAAAGCACGTAGTTTACTCGATCTGAGTTGCACATCGAATCGGCTTACGACAACAGCCCTAGCCTACTAAACTGAAAACGATGGGAATCTACAATCGTGATTATATGAGGTTCGGAGGATCGTCTGGTTCTGTCTGGGCAGGTGGTTCCACGCCATGGCCGCCGGTTTGCAAATGGTTGATCATCACCACTGCAGTTGTCTTTGTGCTACAACTCCTCAGCTCTGGCAACAATGGATCGGCAGTAGAAAACTGGCTGGCGCTGGAGCCTGCAAGCGTCTTGCACGGACAAGTCTGGCGATTGTTCACTTCTGCATTCTGCCATGATTCTGGGCAATTGATGCATGTTTTGATCAACATGCTGATCCTGTGGTGGTTCGGAAAGACTTTGGAGCAGCAGTATGGATCGCGGGAGTTTCTTCTGTTTTATCTGGCAGGAGCGCTGTGCGCCAGCCTGGCCTTCATCGGCATTCAGTTAGCATCAAAAGAGGCTGGCTCTGCGATTGGTGCGTCTGGGGCGGTAATGGCAGTCCTGATGCTCTATGCTGCCAATAATCCCCGGCAGAAGATCTACATCTGGTTCGTGATTCCCGTGGAAATCCGATGGCTAGTGGCCGCATATGTGCTTTTCGACCTCTTTCCAGTCCTGCAATCGCTCGCTGGCAATCGCAGTAGTGATGGGATCGCGCACTCCGCCCACCTCGGTGGACTGGCGTTTGGCTTTTGTTACTGGAAGTTTGAATGGAACCTGGGCCGCCCCTGGGAAAGGTTCGCCGGGGTGTTTTTGAAATCAAAGCCATCCACTGGCAGCAAAAAGCAGCGAAACTCGGGACGCAAGATCATCCAGATGCCCGGCACCCGAACGGCTCCATCCGAGACCGCGCCCACGACCGCTGAATTTGAAAAAGAGGTCGACCGCATCCTGCAGAAGATCGTGGATAAAGGAAATTCACACCTGACCGAGAAGGAACGCCAGACGCTCGTCGCTGCCAGCGAGCGCATCAAGGAGCGAGACTGCTGATCATCATCATTCGACCAAAGGAACAAAGGGAACCTCTTCGCACCACGAATTGAGGTTTCCCGCAGTCAGGCAGCGTTCCCTCCCCTCCCGTGTCTCCCATTCCTCATTCCCATTCTCGTGCAGATCGAGAAACCAGTTGCAGGCTTCTCTTTTGCCAGCCGCTGTAACGACTGGATTTTTGATATTTTCCGAATCTTGAATATGACTATTGCCCACGACGTAGCAGAAATTACCAGCCATTTTCAGATGCCTGGCGATTACATCAGCCACCGCCCCTGCGGTAATGGGCACATCAATGACACGTTTGTCGCGGCGTTTTCTCAAGGCGGTAACCGCGTCCGCTACATCGTGCAGAGGATCAATCAGTTGGTCTTCAAGCAACCCGAGATCGTGATGGACAACATCATCCGGGTCACGACGCATCTTGCCGACAAAATGCGATCGGCAAACGAGCCTGAGTTGCACCGGAGAGTATTGACGTTGATCCCGTGCCGGAAAGGAAACCTTTGGCATTGTGACGATACTGGGAACCATTGGCGCGCCTACATCTATATCGAAGGTGCCAGCGCTCATGACCATGTGGACAGCCCGGTGCTTGCCCGGGAAGCGGCGCGCAGCTTCGGCGGATTCCAGCAAGCTCTGGTGGATCTGCCTGGGCCACGGCTACGGGACACGATTCCCAATTTTCACAATGCACGCGTCCGCTTCAATACTTTTCGAGAAGCGGTGGACAACGATGCCGCCGACCGGGTAGCCACATGCCAGCACGACATTGACTGGATCATGGAGCGCGAAGAAATCGTCGACGTCCTGCTCGATCTACATAGGCGTGGCGACCTGCCGGAGCGGATCACTCACAATGACACCAAGATCAACAATGTCATGATCGACAATGTGAGTGGTGAGGGAATCTGCATCATGGATCTGGACACCGTGATGCCGGGGTTCGCGCTCTACGATTTCGGTGACCTTATCCGCACCACTACCATCTCCTGCGCAGAGGACGAACGAGATCTGAGTCGAGTGCACATGCGCCTGCCGCTCTACGAAGCGCTCGTCAGCGGTTACCTGTCCTCCGCTGGCGATTTCCTGACGGACTGCGAGAAGGAAAACCTTGGCTTTTCGGGCAAACTGATCACGTTCACGATAGGAATGCGTTTCCTGACCGATCACCTCAACGGCGATACCTACTTCAAGATCCACCGTCCTAACCATAATCTCGACCGCTTTCGCGTTCAGGCGAAGATGGTCGAATCGATCGAGAACCAGGAAGATGCGATGATCGATGCTCTGGAACAGGCCGCCAGCCCGCGCCCAAAACACGCCGTCAGGGTGTGAAGGCGCCGGGCGATTTACGATAGTACCATCGGTAAATCTGCTCGGGAGTCACGAGTCGCAAACGCCACATCCAGACGATGCAGACGTTCTGCAATTTGTTGCGCAGGTAGCCCCGTTTCTTGAATCGCCGCATTGACGTGCGCAGGGGTGGATCGACCAGCACAATGGCTCCACGCTTCCTGAGACGATCAGAGAAGTCGACATCTTCCATAATTGGGATCGCAGCAAAGCCACCCATTGCTTCAAAGGCTTCGCGTGTAACGAATGCACTTTGATCCCCATACAGGATTCCCCACCGACGCGTGCAGGCACGCACCCACGGATCCAGCCATGCCAAGGCAGGATATTGCCAGGCAAGATCGCGGTAGAAAGCGCCGCCAATGATTTCATCGACATTCATCGCGGCCACCAGACCAAGCAGGTGAGGAGCAGAGAGTTCCGTGTCCGCATGATTGAACAAGAGGATATCGCCCGTTGCCACATCCGCTCCAGCATTGAGTTGCTGACCTCGACTGCGAGCCTCACAGCGGACGACTACGGCTCCGGAATGCCCGGCAACTTCAGCGCAGGTGTCATCTTGCGAAGCATCCGCAACGATCATTTCGAGCTCAAAGTCGAGACACCCCACTGCTTCGTTCAGCCGCGCAAGGCAACGCGTCAGGGCATCCACATCGTTGAGACACGGAATGATAACGGAGACCTTTGGCGTTCTACCTGGCATCGTCGCCCAGCGGTTCTACCACCAAGCGGAAAAACTCCTGCTCATCCGATTCTACATCCGCCTGCACCTCATTGAGGCCACCATGACTCTGCCAGTAAACGAAGCCCGACGAACCTTCAATATTATAGTCAAGATCGGGCCGGAGCCCTGGCAGCAGAGGCAACCGAACTTCAACCACTTCTTCATCAAAAAGGTGCAGAATTTCCAGCGAGAGCGGGATCGTGATATTGGTAGGATTCGTCCAGAACGCGTATTCCTGAAGATTGGTCATCCCATCCGAATCTGCATCAGCCTGCGCTCCTGTCATGTCCACAGGCTCACGATGCTCGATATCAAACTTCGCAGTGGCCCACAGCTCGTAGGTCAAGAATTTGTCATCATCCGTTCCAAAATGGAAAGGCAGTTGGTGCAGGACAGCGATCGCATCCAGATCGAATCCCCCGGTTCGGTAGGCGGTGGGGAATGGATCATTGATCAACCGCCCCTCGCCGTAGGCTGGATCGATCGAGCCGACGACATCGATGATGCGCACGTGACTTGCCTCCTGCATGCCGAGATCGGCCAGATCGAATGGCGTTCCCACACCGGCAGGATAAATTCCTGCCAGGTTGTAGAGACCTGATGGTTTCACTGCATCGAACGGCCCGATCTGCTGCCCAACCTGGCGCAGCGCACTCGCCGGAAACCGCTTGAAGTTCGTGCCGTCCGAGCTGACCTCGACGAACGCCAGTTCCAGAAACTCGTCAGTGAAGCCGTTCTCGAACACGGCAAAATCAGGTCCATCACCGTTCCCGATGGGTGGATCAAACGAAAGCGTGATCTGGCCGCCATCGCCCAGGCTGACGACGGGGGCCGATACCTGATCCTTTGCCACCACGTCAGCTTTACCGAGCGCATTCTCTGGTTCGCCAAACGTGGCATACCCAAGCGAATAGTCCGCCGCATTGATCGGGCCACGAATGATGGAGGTCACGGAACTGGCCCAGCCTACGATGGCATCGTCATCCGCAGAGATGCCCTGGCCAGAGGCTGAGCCCGCTCCCGCGAAGGCAATCGCGGCGAGCAAGCCAGGGACGATCGTAGAAGGAACTGTTCCAAGTCTCGCCGGTCTGGGCCGACGCGTGAAGAACCAGCCCCCTAACCCGAAAGATACAAGCAACATGGCCGAAGGTTCCGGCACAACCACGAGGTTGTCGACCGCAAAGTAGGCTGGCGTATTGATTCCGAAGGCACCAGTATCCGACGAAGTCAGGTCAAACGTCAGCCTTGCCACATCCGTCCCCAGTCCGGTCAGGTCGACCTTTACCCAGTCAGCCCGAATGAAATCGCCCGCAGAGTCGGCGGACCGATAGTCCGCCAGATAAAGATCGACGCTGCCAGTCACGGAGCCCATCGCATTTTCGCCCAGAATGCTAAGCAGAAAGAAATCTGGATCCGTTCCTCTCGCTCCGCCAAATTTCTTTGAAAACGCATCGCCATCGCGCATTGCGAGGGCCGCGTACGTCGTGTTCGTCACCATAATCGACGTCGGGACGCGCAATGTTGAAGGCAGGTCGATCCAGGTATTCGCCCCAGAGGCAATCCCGTAGGTTCCGCCAGCGATCGTCGCTCCCGTTAGCGGGTCCGCTCCACCTCCGGCCCAACTGCTCAGATCGTTACCGAATCCTGCAGTGGTTGTGTCCGTCTGGTTCGAGTAGGCCCATTCATCCCAGGATCCAAACGCGGGAATGGTTCGATTTTCAAACGCGACTCCGCCACTGGTGAAGCGGTTCCAATTCTCAACTTCGCCAAAGGCGGTGCCCGTTGTGTAAGGCGTCAGCCCGAAGCCATCCTCGGCACTCCCGGGTGCAACCAAGCCGAGGTCTTCAAACGTGACAGTAGTAGCGGCAGCAGATACCGCTCCAGCAAGGAACGCGCCAGCCACGAGGGTCGGCAATTTCAGATTTTTCATCCAGTTGTCTCATCAATCTTTTTTTGTTGCGAAAAAGACTGCTCCAGACGCTTTCAGAAGCGCGTCCGCCAGCAGCACACTGAGCACGATTCGGTGAAGTATTCTGACTCCTGGCTTCAAACCTCATTCCCGCCTTCACCTGCGACGAGCGCAGATTGGCATGTGGAAACTTGTATCCAGTTACAGCAGCGCAAACTGTTCCGGGATTTCACCGGATTCCATGCACCGAATCGTAAGTATGCTGATCAATAGCCGCTATAGGCAGGGATTCAAGCGAAAGAATCGCCCTACACCTTGCGCAGCTTGGACACCCGACCCGTCACCACCCATTCGGCAACGAGGATGTTTCCGTCCTTGTCGAAGCAGGCATCGTGGGGGTGAATGAACTTGCCAGGCTTCCATTGCTCTGGCTGGCCTCGCATCTTGAAGCCATCGAGCACCTGCTTGAGCCAGGCTTCGTCGTCTCCCAAGTGGGTAATCACCTTGTTTTCTTTATCGAACAAGGTAATGCGGGCGTGAAGATCTGGAACCAACATGATGTCGCCCTGAATATCGATGTCCGCAGGGAACAGCAGGCCTTCGACAAAACTCAAGTGCTCACCGTCCAGGCTCATGTATTGCAGCCGGGCTTTGACGCGGTCTGCAATCACCGTCTTCGGAGTGCCATCGCGCACATCCAGCCACTGGCCATGCGGTGTCTTGAACTCGCCCTTGCCAGAACCAGTGGCTCCGAAAGTGCTGACATAACGCCCATCCTGTGTGTAGCGGTGAATGAGATTGCTGCCGTAGCCGTCGCCCAGGTAAACGTCACCATCCGGGTGGAAACTCACATTCGTCGGCCGGTAATTCGGCTTCTCCGGATCGTATTTGCCGCTGTCCTTCGGCACGTCGACCACCCAGACGACATCGCCTTCCAATGTCGCCTTGGTAAATCCGAAAATGCCATCGTCCGGGGAAAGGTAGAGAAACTCGCCGCCCTCCTCTTTGCGAATATCGATACCGTGCCCACGACCAGAACCGTCGATGGTATGGTAGAAACCCATCGCACGGACGAAATTGCCGGTCGGATCGAAGACGAAAATCGATCCGGGCCCGCCATGGTGGCTGACGTAGACCATGCCATCGCTGTCCACCGCAATGCCATGCGTGGCCCCACCGTAGTGGTGCCCGGCTGGCAATGTGCCCCAGTTGTGGAGGCATTCGTAGGTGTATTCTCCCTCCCCGACGACCACTGGCTTTGTTCCAGTTTTGTCTTCGGCACGCAAGATGGCGGGAGCTGCGAGCGCTGCGGCAGAACCTACAGTTGACTTCATGAACTGACGGCGGTTATTTCTCATACCACCAGTCAACCCGATTCATGCGGGGTCTGTCAATGATCAGTAGGCAACTGCTCCGATCTTCTTCTTCAACTCAGATGCCTTCACAAGCACGATAATGAGAAGAACGAGCGAAGCAGGACCCGCGAGGTAATTCAGGCAGGGTATGATCGAACAGCAGGCACTGATGCAATACCAGAGGCTGAGCTGGCGGTTGCAGTCTCCGACGCTCTCATCGCCAACAGAATTAAAGTAACTCTTGAAGGAATCTGCCAGACCAAGAAACACGGGGAAGATCCAGTAAAGGTTGAACAGAGGAATCATCATCAACCAAACCTTTCCCGGCTCCATCTTGCGGTGCTCAGGGGGGATCGCCTTGTAGTTCTGAATGACGAAATAACAAATTACGGCGACAATCGCCAGACCGATCACCACACTAACCAGTATCGCGACGAGCATGATCCCAACACCGACTGCGTCGACCGCAGGCTGCGAAGGATCAAAACCTGTGGGGAAACCATCTGGAATTGTATCCTGAGCCAGCGCTCCTCCAGTGAAGCCGGTCAATCCTAAGCCTAAGAGAGACGTTAAACGAACAAAGAATAGATTCAGAGCACCTGACCTCGAATGGTGGTGATTCTTGTCGGATGCCTGAAATACAGGGTTTGGGAGAATTT
>JAQCER010000159.1 GCA_027618625.1 Verrucomicrobiota bacterium | reverse complement strand
ACAAAACCCTTCAAACACACCGAGTTGTTCGCGCTGATCGCCCGACTTCTGAAAGTGCAATATGTCTTTCAGGGAGACAGCGGTGCGCCAAATCCCCCAACCGGACAGAAAAAAAGCCCGTTCGCGTTCCCGGAGTGATCGAATCAGGCAACGATCCCACGGATCTCAATTTGATAGCTTAATTCAGGTTTACGAAATATCTGAATATGCTAATCGTAAGATGTGCCAGCCACCAATCGTGTCTTTTTTCTCACCTGTCCGCACTGTCGCGAGCGCGGTGAACTCCCACATGACTTAGAGGGGGTTCCAGCATTAAAGTACCCACAATCTGGTGGCCATATCCGGTTGAGTGCAAACCTGTCTCAGGCTCCCACCCCAGCGCAGTCATCACCGAGCCATCCATCGCCAAAGTTCGTCGCTCAGGCCGCCCCACCAAACGTTCGTGCCGCCGAAACCGCATCCTCCAACGCACCAGAAACACCCAAAAAACGCCATTCAAAATTCGCCAGCGATGCCCTGATATTTTTAAAATCGAGGGATGTCCTCAGAGTGGCAGCATTCTTGATCGTCGTCGCAGGGATCGGACTCGGGCTGAGGTTTTCGGGATTCTTCTCCCACCAGGGGAGCGAAACCGACCCGATGGAACGCTTCACCAACGTCGCGATTCCCGATTCCGTCTCAGAGGAACCCGTCATCGCTAAATCGGTCGGGAGCCAGTTGCTCAACGGAGCGTTCTTAGTTCTCAATCAGTTTCAGGCAGCCGAAACGCCAGAAGAGAAACTCAAGTGGGTGCTCCAACCAGATGCGGTAAGAGCTCAGCTGCTCCGTTACTACGCTGACAATCCAAACAGGCCTGAGGAACCGATCGCAGGATTCGCCTCGCCTCAGAGGATCGTAGTGGACGATATTCGGAGGGGAATCGTTGCACTGGTGAAGCAAGTTCCCGACGAGTCGAACCGGGAGAAACAAGATCTTAAAATGATCGCCTTTTTCAAACAGACGAGTGAAGGCATTCGGCTCGACTGGGAATCCTACATCCAAGCAAAAGACGGCACTTCCAGGCAATTCTTGAGTGACGACAACAGCCCTCCCGGAGTCTATCGTGTGCGACTTACCCGCGCCCACTACTTTGGCCATGGCAGCCAACCCGCCAACACAGTATGCCTGCAATTGGACGATCTGGTGTCGCTGCCAAAGCAGCCCTACCTCTTTGTGCCCGAGGGCACGGAGATAGCCGAGGAAATAAAGGACAAACTGGTCTGGTCGGAGAACGTCCTCGATTCCACTCGCTACGCCACCGTCCGGCTAGCCTGGAAACCAAGCCTGAAGCATCCAAGTGCCCGCAGTCTCATGATCGATGAACTGATTTGCTGGGAACTCCTGGGGGTCGGTTCAGAAGCAGTGGCACCCGCACCTCGGTCCTGACCACATGCGCGGAACGCAGGCCACCCAGCCGCCAGCGCGAGTCTGAGCATCCTGTCTGTCTTGCCGTCTCCTGTCTGCACAAAGCGTTGCCTCCATCACCGCGCTACTGCTCTGGAGCTGGCTCGGTGTCAATCGCCACTTCCCTGCTCAGCTGCTCTCGCAGCCAAGCTGGCCGATTGGTGGTAATCGAATCGACACCCAGATTCGCAAAGCGTTTCGCCACGACTGGGTCATCGACTGTCCAAACATGAAATTCAAGGTCCGCCGCGCGGAGCCGCTGCACCAGCGTCTCATCGATCGTCTCATGTGCACTACTATCCAGGCCCGATGCCTTTGTTTGGTGCAACTGCTTCATGACCGAATCAAAACTCGGCTGCCAATTCCCGCTGCCCTCAGTTTGCTCCTTATAGCCTGTCAGCCAGAACGCCTTGATCGCTGGCAGCTCGCGTCTGCAAGTAGTGATGACATCAGCATTGAAGGAAATGATGCGCAACTGTTCAGCCGACCAGCCTTCGACGGTGGCCTTCAATGCGGGAACAATTTCAGGGCCGCACTTGACTTCGATGAGCAATTTCTTCCCTGCCGGAATGGTTGCCAGCACCTCGTCCAGCGATGGCATCCGCACGCCCTTCCACTGCTCTCCTTTCCAAGATCCCACATCCAGTTGCCGCAGATCGTCAAACGTGCCCTCCGCGATTGCTCGATTGTCGGTGCCGCCAGTGACCCTCTCAGTCGTATCGTCGTGAGTGCAAATGATCTTGCCATCCTTGGTGAGATAAAAATCCCCCTCAATCGCATCCGCCCCCTCCTTCCAGGCAAGTTCAAATGACGGCAGCGTGTTCTCTGGAGCGGAATACGAGGCTCCACGATGGGCGACGATCTCCGGCATGATATAGGGGTTTGTGTTCACTTTAGATGAAGCTGCGATTGCGTCCGGTTTAGCAATCACAGTCGGTAGCAACGCGAACAGAGCAGCTCCAATGACGACGCTGGTGCGTGAGAAAAATGTTGTCATTCTGACATGACGTAAACGAAAGGCTCGAACCTGTCAATCGGATGTCACACGCTCGATGGCCAAGGAGGGGCGGACTCCGATCCGCCCTGTTCCGACAGGCACTCTTACTGAGGCGGATCGGAGTCCGCCTCTCCTTGACCTCGACTTTGATGGTTGGTGATTCCAAAAACGGCAGGTCCGCTAAATGCCACTAACGATCCTGGCCTGTGCAGTAGAGCCCTCGGCATCCAGCAACTCAACACTGAGGGGCTCATCGCCACGTGCCGCTCGGTCTATGATGACGACGATTTCGTGACGGCCTACGGGCAGATCGACTTCGCCAAGTCGCGGATCGATCATCGTCTTGCCAACGCGCATTTGCAGCGTCGACGGCTCTGACGATTGAAATTTCACGAGGCCTGCAGTGGTCACTTCGATTTCAAACTTCACCAGGCTCAAGCGGCTGTTGTTGAAGCCGATGTTTTCGCCCAATCCCGCCGTCGGCAGTGTTCCGTCAACCATACTGTAAGCCGGACGCCAAGGCAGAGACGGTTCAGCAATGACTGACTCAGTGAGCCCAGACCGGCGAATCGCTTCGCTTAGTGGCTCATGGTAGTCGACCGCACGCCAGCGCCGCACGAGGCGCTGCGAACTCACACGCATTCCGCCTTCTTTGCCTAACATCGATAGAAACTTGACGAGATCGACAAACTCATCCTTGCGCAGGCTCGCCGTCAATCCGACTGGCATCATCGAAACCGGGCTTACCTCGCGACTGGCAATACTGTCCGCTGGCACGCGAACTTCGTTTCCGCCAGCATCTCGCAGCACTACTTCCCTTGCATCCTCACGGACAACGCTACCAGCTGCAATCTCACCACTCTTCTGTGTCAGCATGGTCATGTGGTAGCCTTCCTTGATCTTCTTGTTTGGCTCGAGGAGCGACTCGATGATATAGTCCACCGGAGCACTTGCCCCCACACTGATCATGTCCGGCCCAACGACGCCACCAGCACCGCCAATGGCATGACACGTCGCGCACAGCGATTGCTGGCGACGGTAAATCCCCTCGCCACGCGCAGCATCACCCTCGCTGGTGACGAGTTGCATCATCGCTTTCATCTCCTCATCAGAAAGAGCTTGAACGACAGGAGCGAGATTGCCCGCTTTGGTCAGCACATCGATCAATTTCTGTGAGCGATCCGGGCTGGATTCAGCGACGCGGACGCCTTCACCGGCATCTTGTGAACGGATAGACTTCCCCTCCAGTGCGGCTGCCAGCACGTCGGCACCGCCCTTTCGGAAGGTGAATGCACGGAACACACCAGGAATCATTGGCCCGTCATGGGTATGCCCGTGGAGGGCAACTGGTGCCGTATCCTTCGATTCCAGAAATGCGATTGCTTCACCGGCCGCTCGCTTCAAATCAGCCGAAGCCATGGCGACGATTGCTGCGCATTTCAGCTGGACACTATCTGCGACTCGGATCACAGACTGAATCAAGTTCAGATTGCTTTCGCCACCGATCGCAGCCAATGCATTGAGCGCTTCAATCGTCGATGGCCATGACTTCTGACCTGATTCAACCAATGCGGTTAGCCGTGGCGTCGCACTTTCCAGTTTCCAGCTCCCAGCGAGCCGCGCTGCAGCTTCCGACACGTTGTTGACCCCTCCCTCTTGAAGGAGGGCATTAATCGCATCGAGTCCATCGCCTGAAGGCTTCACTCCACGCTGATCTGAAGCGTTAGCCAATGCTTGCAGCACCGCAGCTTTTTCACCGCCGCCAGTATCTGCCTTCATCGCGTAGTCGAATAGAAACCGAAGTTCTTCCGCCCCACCGATGTCGGCGATCATTGCGGTGATCTCCGCCCGCTTCGCAACATCGCCGGGAGCACTTTTCGCGAATGCCTCCATCAAAGGCTTCAGCGCAGCCGGATCCTCGGTGGCCTTCAGCACAAACGCGAGCGCACTGGCGTCGTCGAAACTAATCTTACCTTGCTGGTATGCAGGCAGCCAGACGTCTTTGGTTTCACGCGCCGTGAGCCAGAGAGCAAAGTCAAGATTCGAATCCAATGGCTGATACTTGAGAGCCGCGAACGCATCACCGATGGCGGCGGCTGTCCCCACATTCCTCAGTGCATTGACGGCTTCCAGTCTCACCTGTGGGTGACTGTCATTTGCGGCTTTAGCCAGCAGGCCTGAGGCATCGCTGAGGCGATCGTGCCAATGATAGAGCACGCGCACCGCCGCCGCTCGAATTCTCTGGTCCTTGTGAATCAACAACTCACGCAACAACGCCTCCTCCAGATGATTGACCGATTGAAATGCCCAGAGCGCCTCCAGCAATTGATGCTGCCCCGCATCACTCGCCCGGTCGACACCCCTCACCCAACCGTGCAGGGCAGTAATCACTCCATCCTTGTCGCGGGCTCTCAGCTCACGCTTGGCAAAATGTCGCGTCCAGTCTTCCGGCAATTTCAAGTTTTCTAACAATGCCGCAATTTCGACACCAGCAATCTCTGGCTTCTCCACCAGTGGTCGGCCTTTGTGAGTTATTCGCCAGATCCGACCATGCGTATGGTCACGGCGTGGATCACGAAAGTCGACCTCGCCGTGTTGGATGATCGGGTTGTACCAGTCGGCAATGTAAAGCGCGCCATCCGGCCCCATGCGCACATCAATCGGCCTGAACGCAGCGTGCGAAGTGCGCACCACGTCTTCGACCTGCCGCGATGCATAGCCGCTGCCATCTTCACTGACGACAAACCTGTTGACCCGATGCCCGCGAAAATCGTTCGTCACCAGCGATCCACTCCAGTCGTCAGGAAAATGACCGCCACTGACCACTTCAAGGCTGCAATGTTTTGGCTGTCCGGGATTGAGTCCCTTCATGATGCGCTTCGCATCCGGCGACGTCACCCAGACACTGCCGGGGAATACATAGTTGATCCCTTCGCCAAAGGCACCGTCGGTGGCGAATGACTGACCCCATCGATCAAATATGTGGCCCCAAGAATTGACGAAACCTTTGCACAGAATCTCCAGCTCTCGCGTCTCCGGACGGAAGTGCCAGATGCCTCCACCCATCAGCCGACGAATCCCCCAGGGGGTCTCGACGTGGCTGTGAATATAAATCGATTGATTGAAGTAAAGCATCCCATCCGGCCCACCGCGAAACGTGTGGATCAAGTGATGAGTGTCCTCGGTGCCGAACCCACTGAGCAACACCGTGCGCTTATCCTCACGCAGATCGCCATCCGTATCCTCAAGGAAAAGAATCTCGGTCGAGTTCGCCACATACACTCCACCGTCCCCCGGCATGAGGGCGGTTGGGATCAAAAGATCCTCCGCAAATACCGTCGACTTGTCAGCCGAGCCATCATCGTCCGTGTCCTCCAGCACAATCACCTGGTCGTCCGACCGCTCGCCCGGCTTGATGTGCGGATACAGCCGACTGCTCACCAGCCACAGCCTCCCTTGCTCGTCCCAGTTCATCTGAATCGGCTTCGCCAGCATCGGATCCGCCGCAAACAGGTTGATTTCAAGCCCCTCAGCCAGCTGAAACGATTCCTCCTGCAGCTTTGGATCCGGATCCGGAATCACGGACGGATCAAGATTATTCTGCGCCAGGCAATGATTTGCAGCGATAATCATACAAAAGGCAACGTGGGAACGTTTTGTCATGGGCGTATTCTGCAAACATTGCAGCCATGCCGCCAGCACAATTTCTCATTGTTCGAATCTTCGATGCTAGATGGACCTTCCTTGCCATCAAACGATGCTCTCGACTCTTGAACACGTGCATGGATTCAGTGTAGAAGGAACCAATGAAGAACACTGGATTCGTGTCGAAACCCGGAAATTGCAGCCTGCGCTCCATCGTGACGCTGACGGCGGCCTTGGGATATTTGGTGATTTGCGCCCACCACGCTGAAGCCGGGCCGGTCACGGGCGCGACACCGACAATCGATCCTCTCCCGCAGACTTACGCGGACCCAGCAGTGCCCCTGTTGCAACTGCCGACGCAGTTTCGATCACGGCGAACGACCGCCAATATTGCCACGGTGCCGGAAAATGCGTTCGAAGTGCTGAACGTAAAGGGGGCCGGATGCTTGAGGCATTTGTGGTTCGTGTTCGGTGATACTGAACTCGACGACCTGGAGATCGAAGTCACCGTGGACGATGCGGAGCAGTCGCAGGTGCGCATGCCGTTTCGATCGTTCTTCGGTGTGCTGCTGGGATTCGAGGACTATCATATTGCCAGTGCCGGAATCGCGAACTTCCCAAACTTCACCGTCACCAACGATCCGCGGATTCCACCGAAGGCTTCACCGGGCTGGAATTGCTATCTGCCGATCCCGTTTTCAGAGAGCTGCCGGATCCGGCTGCACAGCAAGTCTCCGAAGCATGGGGCGGCGATGATTGACTGGCAACAGTATCGCGAAAACGTCGACCTGACACCGCTGCGATTCCACGCACAGCGGAACATTGCCCTGCCAGCGACGCCCGCAAAGCCATTCCCGATTGCGGAGACGGAAGGGGTCGGGTTCCTCGCCGGATACATCATGGGCTGGCGTCAGAAGGATCATGGCGACATGGTCTTTCACAACAGCGGAACACGAATGCTGATTGATGGTCAGACCGATCCCCACGTAATCAGCGGCCACAACGTCGAGGACGATTTCGGTTTCTCGTGGGGGTTCAACCAGTACCAAACTCGCTGGGTCGGTTGCCCATACCGCGACAACCGCGGACGCAACGATCAAGATGGTGTCTA
>JAQCER010000158.1 GCA_027618625.1 Verrucomicrobiota bacterium | reverse complement strand
CATTGACCAGGCAGGTCAGATACCTCGACAAGCTGGTGGACAAACTGGCAAAGGGACGAAAGATGGAGAAAATTTTGCGGTCGCCCTGAATAGGAAAGCGAACTCACGAATTGATGCTTGGAAGGAGGTTGGGCTTGCCGGGCAAAATGGCTAAGATTCTGATCACGTCGCACGTATCATGTATCATTCATGCCGAATGTTCGTGATCACCCATGCGCTGGCTCCAGTAGTCGTGACGAATGCGCTCAGCGCGTTGCAGCTGACGCGTGCATCGACGTCGCGCCTGTTCACCAATGCCCAATTGATCATGATTGGCATCGCCGGAGCGGCTCCTGACCTGCTCTCGCCACACTGGAAATTGTCCGCCCGCTTGCAGAGCCCGACTCATACTATCTGGTTTCTGCTGGGGATCTATCCGGTTTGCCTCCTCGTCGGTCGTTGGCTCGGGCAACCGCGGCCGTGGCTGATCGCGCACTGCATGTGGCTGGCGGTGCTTCTGCATTTGATCTGCGATGCCCTTGCCGGTGGGATCGCCTGGGTGTATCCGCTCAACCAGGAAATCCTGGGCGGCCAGTACGTTCCGTTGCCGCTGTGGTTTTTATCTGACGCCGGATTCTTCGCCATCACTGTCTTCCTCCAGCGTTGGGTCAGTGCTTTGGAAATGAAACGCGATGGGGAACTCTTGATGGAGCGCCATGGTAGCAAAAGTAGTTTGAGCTTCAGCTCAACTCCTCGCGGCATGAGATCGAGCTAAAGCCCGGACTACTTTCTCACGGCTCGCCGCTGAGATAAGGGGCCAGCTCTTCCCGCAATTGCGCGCGGGCGCGGAACAGCAGGCTCTTAATCGCAGACACTGACGAGTCCATAGTCTCTGCGATCTCTTCATATGTCATGTCCTCATAGCGGCGAAGAATGACGGCGAGGCGCTGACTTTCGGGCAGGCGCTGGATCGCTTCATCGATGGCTCCGATCAGTTCCAGCTCCAGGGCATCGTCGCTGGGTGTCGTTGTGCTGGCAGCTTCGTTAACCTGGCGGCTGGCCTCGTTCTCTCCGTCGCCCTCAGCATCGATCGATACGAAGCTCGCGCGACCGGCACTGCGGGTGTGGTTGAAAACAAGATTGCGCGTGATCGTGAACAGCCAGGTGGTGAATCGGGCAGTTGGCTGGTATCGCGGAGCGGACTTCCAAACGCGCAGGAAAACCTGCTGCGCCAGATCGTGTGCATCATCAATATTGCCAAGCATTTTTGCGCATGTTCCGATCACAGCGTGCTGGTGAAGTCCCACCAGAACGCCGAAGGCCTCGGCATCGCCCTCGGCGACGCGCACCATCAACTCAATACTCTTCTCGTTGAGGACTTCCTTGTCCTCAACGTGGCGGAATGAGTTGCGTTCGCGGTCTTCGGGCATGGGTGAAAGTCGGCTTTCAGTTACCGATGCTTCGGGCCGGAGAGTTGAGATACAGCGCGCCCAATGCCAGAGTCGACTCCGAAAATTGGCCTACTGTCTCAATTAGGAAACTTAGTTCCGCGATTGTTCGCTGATTCGCACCGCTCGCACTCATTTGACAACCAACGGTTAAGCTGTAGATTTTACGATGATTTTGCGCCTCCAGAACCTACTGCCGACCCTCTGCGTTTGTGCCGCAACGATGGCTCAGGGGGGGGCTGTTTCCTTGAATCCGAGCGCTGACACCTGCCTTTTCGAGCTTGATCCATCGTACAATTTTGGTGGCCAAAGGGACGTACCGTCGGGCACGCTTGGGGGCCAGGTAGGGGAAACCCGGAGCCGTGCGCTTTATCGATTTGACATCGTTGCGGCGCTGCCCGCAGGGGCGGTGATCACTGATGCACGACTGAAAATGGATGTAGTGCAGTCACCAAGTGGACAGCAAAACTCGACATTCGGCCTTTACCGCGTGCTCGTCGACTGGGGTGAGGGCGACAAACGGGGCGACAATCCCGGCGGGGCTGCGGCAGACGCTGGTGAGTCAACATGGGAATCGCGCTTTCATCCCGACCAGTCATGGAAGGAACCAGGCGGTGCCTTTGGCTCTGACTTTGCATCGGCACCCTCCGCTGAGCGAGCAATTCTCGGGGATGGTGCCTACGTTTTCGAGTTCAACGAAGTAGGGCTGGCAGATCTCCGGTCCGCATTCTCCGCGCCAGAATCGAACTTCGGCTGGCTGCTGGCTTCGCAATCGGAGGAAAAAGCGAAAACTGCGCGGCGATGGGCTACGCGCGAGCACCGGACGACTCCTCCCGTTCTTGAGATTGGGTTCACTCTGGAGCCGACACCTGCTTTGGATCTTCCAGACTTGTCACTTGTCGGCTTGCCGGACTCGCCTGCGGTGCGGTTCGCCGCGCAATCGGGCGTGGCATACGAGGTGTTCCGATCGTACGATCTGTCCGATTGGAAGCTCCTTGCAGTCGTGGCGAGTCTGGAAACGGATCAAATTGCAGAGGTGCCTGATCCTGATCCTGCGCCCGCAACTGGTGTCTACTATCGGGTTTCCGCCTCCGATTCATCTGGAATTAACTGATTTTGGCGAAACTGACCCTGTTGTCCATGTTGTCCATCCTGTCCTATGAAACCTTATCTTGCTATTCGAACCGCTCTCTTCTACGTCTTGGCGATCGCTGCTGCAATGCCATGCCTGGCGCAAGCTCAGAGCGGGCTGCCGACCATCACGGATGTTGGATACCAGCAAAGTGGACTGCTCAAAGTAACCGCCACCGTTCCGCGCGGCTATTCGTTCGCTTTGCTGGAGGCATTGGATCCCGGTGAAACCGCGAATTGGGCACCGCTGATTTCCGGGCCGATCGATGGACGTTCCTCGCTGGTGACATTTGCCCTCAAGGATCCTCAAAACTTTACCATGATGCGAGTGCGCGTTGGCGCATCGCAGGAGGTGCCACCTGCCCGCGAGTCCGGACCGCTGGTCATGGATGTTGAGTTCCTCCCTGATGATGGCGGTGGCAGCACCTTAACACCCATCCAACAGGCCGGGCATGTGCTCAATCGCATCGCCTATGGCGCCAGTGCCGCAGATCTCAGGCATGTTCTGAGCGTTGGTGCTTCTGCATATATTCAGGAACAGCTCGCTCCCGCCGATCCAGACGAGACAGGAAATCTTGCATTGCAGCTCAAAACATCGCCGCTCTACTTCGATTACCTTCCTGGCACCGGAACGCAAGTCGTGGGAACGGGCGACAGCTGGAAGTATTTCAAGGGAACATCGGAGCCACCGATAAACTGGAACACCCCGATTTTCGATGACTCCAGTTGGGAGAGCGGTATTTCCGGAATTGGTTACGGGAATGACGATGATGCCACCGTGCTGGATGACATGCGCCGCGAGGGAGATAACAATGGTTATCTATCAGTCTATGTGCGCAAAGTGTTCGAGGTGGCCGACGTTTCGAGCATCGAAAATCTGGTTCTCACCGGGCGATACGATGATGGCTTCGTTGCTTACCTCAACGGAACCGAGATTGCCCGGGAGAATCTCGCCGGCAATCCTCCACGCTATAACAGAACCGCAGTAGCATCCAGAGGCAATATCGATAACGATGACGCGCCCGACTCATTCGACTTGTCGGCGCATTTGCCACTGCTGGAGGAAGGTGCAAACGTGCTGGCGATTCAAATGCACAATGCCAACTACACCAGCTCTGACCTATCCATGGATCTGGCGTTGGTCTCCGCACCAGCGACTCCTTACAAAGCCATCCGAGGTGTGAGTGAACTTCAAGAACTGATTCACTTGCGCGGCATCTATGGCCAAAATCAGCTGCAGGCCATTCTCGGCGAGTTCTGGGAAAATCACTTTACCACGGACTATGACAAGCTGGTGGAGTTCGTCCGCGACATCGATGAATACGATGACATTCGCGACATGAGCGATGCCGATCAATCGCGCATCTACGATCAAATCGACATCGAGGTGGCCCGCATGGAGTGGCAGGAATACGACTTCTTTTACAAGAACGGGCTCGGAAATTTCGGCGACCTGTTGCTCTACAGCGCCACTAGCCCCGCCATGTTGATCTACCTCGACAACGTGTTGAACCTGGCAGGCGAGCCGAACGAAAACTACGCGCGAGAGATCCTGGAACTGTATGCATTCGGCGTAGACAATCGTTACACGCAGACCGACATCGAGCAGTTGGCGAAATGCTTTACTGGCTGGTCGATCAAGAAAGTGAACCCGGCCTTCGCCAAGAGCTTTCCCGCATCTGCCCGTGATCCTGAACTCACACCGAGCGTGGAAATCGCCAGCGAGGAAGTCCTCCTCGATCTCGGGCCGGGATGGCGTACCTTCAAGGGCCGATCAGAGCCCGCTCCCGGGCAGGACGGCATTGCTACTGCCGACTGGACACTTCCTGGCTTCGACGATTCCAGCTGGTCTGCCGGTTCCACTGGAATCGGCTACGCTGATGGAGATGACGCGACCACTCTCAGCGACATGCGTAACAACTACACGTCCGTATACCTGCGGCGCAATTTTACAATCGCTGGAGATCTCACGAACGCCGTGCTGGACGTGGGCTACGACGATGGATTTGTGGCGTATCTGAACGGAACCGAAATCGGTCGCTTCAACATGGGAGACGCTGGCACGCCGCCGGCATTCGATTCCACTGCCGACAGCGGCCATGAAGCGACTGAGGCGAATGCGACCATCCAGTTGCGAGATCACGCCGGTTTGCTGGTCGCAGGCAACAACGTCCTTGCGATCCAGGCCCACAACTCGAGCCTCGACAGCAGTGACCTTTCGCTCCTGCCACGCATCGTGAAGCTGAACTATACGCCCCAGAGTATCGAAGTCACCGATCCAGGCGGCCTGTGGACCTTTCGCTTTGATCCAGGTGAACACGACACCAGCAAGAAAGTGCTCTTTGAAGGAACCGCCTACGAAATTGTCATTCCCGAAGGACGCGATGCGGCGGACGGAGTCAAAGACGCGATCGGCGTCATCGACGCGATGGTTTCCCACCCGTCTACCAGCGAGTTCATTGTCATCAAGCTCATCAATCGGTTTGTCTCCGATCAGATCACCCTGGATACGTATCACGACGGTGTGGCACCCGACGATTTGATGGAGCTGGCGAATCGTGGAATCGAGGCATGGCATTCGACCGTTCCCGCAGGAAACATCCGCACGGTAATCAATGCGATTCTCGACCCGCAGACGCAATCGACCCCGTTCTGGTCAGAGGCGCATTACCTGAACAAAGTAAAAACTCCGGTGGAGTTCATCAATAGCGCAGTGCGTGCGATTGGTGCGGATGTAAGCGACGACGTCCTGCACGCCAGGAACGAGGACTTGGGCATGATGATCTTCGAACGTGATGATCCAGATGGCTATTCCGAATACGGCTACGACTGGATGGATACCCAGGGGCTGCTGGAGCGGATGAAGTTCTCGCAGTCGGTCGCCGGCGATGGTGACTATACCGGAACCAGCTGGGATCTAGAGACTTTCCTTTCGGCAAATCAGTTGTCCACTGCTGACGATGTTATCGAATTTTTCAATACCACGCTGTTCCAAGGGCAGATGCTGGACCAACGGAAAACCGTGTTCATGAACTATGCCAACACCAACGATAACGGCGCGCTGAGCATGGCCGATAATCTGGGGCAGGCCGCGCGGATGAATCGACTGCGTGAGCTCGTCGCCCTAATCCTCGCAAGTCCGGAATTTCAGTATCAATAACCTTCAGCCCTGGTTCAATCCACACCACTATGAATCTCAATCGTCGCAACTTTCTCCGCACGAGTCTTGCTTACGGGGCCTATGGTTTCGGAATGTTTCAGCCGGCACTGTGGCAACGCCAGCTCTATGCAGGAACTCCAGATCAAAACAAAAAGCTGATCTTCATCTTCCAGCGCGGCGGCAATGACGGGATCAATACTGTGATTCCACGGGGCGATGCGGACTACAACCAGCAGACCCGGCCAACGCTGTTTATTCCAGAGGCCGACGCGCTCGATTTGGGCAATGGATTCGCGCAGTTGAACCCTGCGATGGCACCGCTGATGGAACTCTACAACAGCACCGCGCTCAACGGTGTTGAAGGTTTGGGCAATCTTGCGGTCCTTCACAGGATTGGTTACGCCAATCAGTCGCGCTCGCACTTTGACAGCCAGGATTACTGGGAAGTGGGTTCCCCAGGTGATGATCGACTGCGGGAAGGCATGTTCTATCGTCGACTCGCCCAGTGCTACGATCTTAAGGACCCTAACAATGCGTTTCTGGCTGCTTCGATCTCTTCCAATGAGATCCTCAGCCTGCGTGGCCCCAAGCCCTTTCCAAACTTCAACGAAAGCGCTGAGTTCGGCTTCCTCGGAAGCGATGCATCGAAAACGAAGTTTCTTGGTTCGCTACCCTCAGAGGAAGGGGCTGGCGACGGCAAGGGGATCCTTGGGCTCTACGGCGACAGTCCGCTTTTCAAAGGTCGCAACTACCACGATCGCATGCACGATACGGGCAGGGCACTGGGAGGCAGCATCGCCACGGTACAACAGGCGATCGCGAATGGCTACTCTCCAGCGAACGGCGCTGTCTATCCCGACGGATCGTTCGGCGATAAGTTGCAGGAAGCTGCGATGCTTTTGAAAAACACACCCGTCAAAGTTATCGGCATCAATAATGGCGGCTGGGACACCCATTCCGGTCAGGCGAATGATCAGGCTGGTCTTCTCGGAGATCTCGCTCAGGGGTTCCAGGCACTGGCTCGCGACCTGCGCGACCAGTGGGAAGATGTGATCATCGTAACCATGACCGAGTTTGGGCGAACCTCGGAGGAAAATGGTAGCCAAGGCACGGATCACGCCGAAGCCAGCGCCATGTTCGTCGCAGGAGGTGGCGTCAAAGGCGGCGTCTACAATTGTGATGCCACAACCTGGGAACCCGGGGCAATGTTCGGCAAGCGCGAGCGCTACCTCGCTCGCAATACCGATTTCCGCTCCGTGTTTGGCGAGATTTTCATGAACCACTTCGGGGATTCACGGGCTTCGCTCGATGTAACCATGCCCGGTTACACGGTTGCCGAGGAAGATGCCCCATCAGAATTCAAGCCTCTGAATTTTCTGGCCTGAAAGGATTAGTCGCCGTGGCGTCGAAAGGTGTTCAACCCACGTTCGTCTTTGTTTCCGACTCCATTGTAGATAGGGCCAGTCCCAAAGGGGGGCT
>JAQCER010000157.1 GCA_027618625.1 Verrucomicrobiota bacterium | reverse complement strand
CAAAACTCGGCAAATCCGGCAATGCCGAGGTCCCTTGAGCGGCGGCAATGCTTGCAGCCGCCCGTTCGTACTGCGCCAGGATTGTGGGGGCGAGATCTTCAATTGTCGATGGCTTCAACTCTTCGGCGGTTGGCGGCTCGATCAACAACGCTGCCACTTCTGTGAAGCCTGCTTCACGCGCTTGCTCGGCAGCGGTGCGGTCTTCTTCGTCCAGAGCGAAGCGATTTGCTCCAGCACCCATTAAAAGACGAACGGCATCCAAGTGCCCGTTGGCCGCTGCAAACATCAACGGGGTTTGTTCCCCTTCCCGGCTGCGGGCATAGACGCTGGCCCCGTGATTCAGCAGCCGATCCATCACCTCAACATGACCTTGAAGAGCTGCCAGCTGCAACGCGTTATCAAGCGTCGCCCGCGACAAGGGTGCCAGCAGGTCCACCACTTCAGTATGCCCCTCAAAGGCGGCGACCGTCAGCGGCGACCAATTGTCTTCGTTCTTCTGGTCTGCTTTGGCATTCGCCTCCATCAAGCGCCTCACGGTTGCTACATCCCCACTGCGCGCAGCAGAAATCAGCGCCGTGTCCCAACCAGGGCCGACGTAGTTTACATCAGCTCCTTGGGTGATCAGGTAGTCGACGATGGCGGCATGCCCTCCCTTCGCAGCCTGCAGCAGGGCGGTGTTTCCCTCCGAGTCATCTGCGTCAACTCCCATACCCGCTTCAAGAAACTTCCTCACAGCATCCATTTTCCCCAGTGCCGCCGCCTCGATATAGTCATCGACGGTAAACTGGTAAGAAGTTGATTCCAACGTCACCTTCGCCTGTTCCTGTTTGTCCGAGCAAGCCGGAACGAAACTGACGATCCCCAGCGCCAAAACTCCACCTTTCGCGAGAGTTTTCATTGAATTCTTGGATAAAATCTTTTGATGCAACACTTTTCGATCTTTCTCAGGTTCGACAGCTTCTATATTAATTATCTAAATTATCATAGTCAATTGATTTTACGGATTAGTTAACAAATTTTTGTCCAATCAGCTACTCAACTGCCAGCGGCTTAAATCGCTATCACTCAAGAAAGCTCAACTCATTGAAAATGCAATTGCTACACTGGAATAACTGTGCTTGAAATCTCCCTTTCGCCAGCGGTCTCAATCCGCAGACTTCCCATAGACGAACCAAAGATTCCTCACGTAGATGAACCACCCAGTTGCTTGACCTATAACTCCCACAATATCAACCCTCCAGACGAAGTAGACGATCAGCATTGTCGCCCCACCGAGGCTCATCCACCAGAACGACGTGGGAACGATGGAACGTTTCTCCTTTTCGCTGGCGATCCACTGCACGATCATCCGCCCGGTAAAGAGCACCTGACCCAACAAACCTACCCCCACCCAGAAGATCCCGGCGGTGCTGGTGATGTTCAGCGTCGAATACATCCAGCCGCGCCGTCCTTCCGGCCTGCGATTCCTGAGTTCTTCGGCAAAAGCCTCTGGAGTGAGCTGTCGTCCATCAAACTGAAACCTGAGACCGTCCGCAGCCTCAACGACTTCCAGATCAGCCAGACGGTCGCTCATCTTGAACAGCCCGACCTTCTGACCGGGCGGTGGCACCGCACCCAGGGCCCATAGAATGAGCCAAGCGCCGACTACCGCGATCACGGTGGCCGCCACGAAAATAAGGAGTTTGCGTCGTCCTCTCTGCATTGCTTCATCGCGAGCTCTGTCGCTTGGAAGAAATCCTTGGCCGTAAATGGTATGCTCTGCCAGCGTTTTGTGAATTCGAAAGAGTGGGCACTCCCTCTGCCTCGACTACCTTTTCATTTATCCTTGCTTCGGACCGCGCACCTGTGGGCATGATAGCAAAAAACACAATCCCTACCCGTTTATGAAATCCCTCCTCGTTGTCGCCACAAGCATCCTCACCGTGCAATTGATCACCTCGGCGCTGCTTGCAGAAGAGCCTGCATTGGAATCGATCTTCAACGGCAAGGACCTGAGCGGATGGAAAGTCCCGGCTGACAACATCTGGTGGAAGGCAGCAGACGGCGTCCTCACTGTGCAAAGTAGCCCGGAAACGAAAGGCTCTATTTTGCAGACAGAAAAGGAGTTCACCGACTTTGTCGTCGAAGCGGATTTCAAATTCGGCCAGGGCACCGTGGATTCCGGAATCTTCATCCGCGATGACAAAGAACAGATTCAGATTGGAATTTCCGGATCGCTGAAGCGCGACATGACTGCCTCGCCCTACATCCCTGGCAAAGGTTATCCGGTAGAAGCGGAAGGCGTGAAGGAACTGCTGAAGGTGGACGATTGGAACACGCTTCGCGTCGAAGCCCGGGGCGGCACCTACACTTCCTGGCTGAATGGCAAAAAAGTGATGACCTACACCTCGGAGACCGCCGTCAAGAAGGGCCCTATCGGCCTGCAACTGCACTCTGGCAACGAAATGGCGATTGCATTCCGCAATCTACGGGCCGCTGAGATCAAGAAGTCCTGATTTTCAGGGCTGTTGCGGCGTCAGAATCTTTGTAATCAATATTGCGGACTGTGATTCGTGAGTCTACCCTCTCCGAATGAAAACGCGCTTGCTTAATCTCGTGTTGGGAATGGTGGCGGCCTTTGGCCTGTCCAGTTGCATTCAGTCTCATACCGTTCTCACCGTAAACAAAGATGGAACCGCGACCATCGAAGAGAACAACGTTCTTGGTGGAATGATGGCGCAAATGATGTCCGGCTTGGGAGATGCTTTCGGCGGTGAGGAAGGCGGGGCAAAAGCTCCGGTCAATCCCCTCATGGACCGCGCTTCCTACGAAGCCCGCGCCAAGAAGATGGGCGAGGGCGTAAAGCTCACGAAGCTCGAAGAGATCAAAGACCCCAAAGGAGGCCTCGGAGCCTCCGCCGTTTACACCGTTGCCGACATCAACAAACTCAGCATGGGCATGGGCACCGACATCCCAGACGCAGTAAAGGGAATGGCTCCTGACATCGAAGCGCAAATCGAGGAAGCAGGAAAAGACGAGAAACCAGTCACTTTCAGCCTTAAGGACGGCGAACTCACCATTAACCTGCCCCAACCAGAACCCGATCCAGCTGCGGCCAAGGCGAACAAGGAACTGGAAGGGCTGGAGCCAGAGCTGAACCTGGGCCCTGAGCAACAGCAGCAAATGGCCATGGCCAAAATGATGCTGGAAGACATGTCCATGAGCCTCACCGTCAAGGTCAACGGTGAAATCTCCAAGACCAATGCGACACACTCCAAAGGCAACGAAGTAACGCTCTTCTCCATGAAATTCGCAGACGTCCTCAAAGACCCTAACGCTTTCACTAAACTTGCGATGATGGGTGAAGACCTCCAGGACAAAGACAAGGCAATGGAAATGATGAAGAACCTGCCCGGCGTCCAGGTCGAAACACAAAAGAAAGTTTCGATCAGTATCAAGTAGCGCACGCCATCTCGAATCTCTAACGCACCATTTGCGAACTCGGCATTCACTGCGGGCTGAATGCCCCCGAAGCCTAAGGTTTCCGGCAAAGTGAGGCCGTGCATTTCGCCGGTCTGCGCAGTCCAAAACTCAAGCTCAAGGGCGGAAAGCGGAAAGTGAGTTCTTCGTGGACGGCGCAAAGAAGACCGCCGAGACGGACGGTCTCACATTCTAGGTCTCCCGCGGACGGAAACGGCAACGGCATTTCGTCTGCGGTGCCCAACTCTTTGCCGCTCGCGCGGCGCGCCACTCGACACTTTCCACATCGCTGTTCACGGGCTCGCTGGCTAGGCTAGACTAGAGTGACCCCACCCGTTTTTGCCATTTTGCAAATACCCTTATAGCGTTTCGCTCCATGAGGAAGTCTGACATCCGCCCATCTGCCATCGCCATTGTCGCCCACCCTGACGATATCGAATTCTGCTGCGCAGGAACGTTGCTCCTCCTCAAGGAAGCGGGATGGGAAATCCACTACATGAATGTTTCCAGTGGCAATTGCGGAAGCCTTTCGATGGATGCGGAACAAACGCGCATCACTCGCAGACTGGAAAGCCAACGTGCGGCGGAGATCCTCGGCGCTACCTGGCATCCGTCAATCGCCGACGATTTAGAGATCGTTTATTCCGTCTTTCTGCTGCGGCAGCTGGCTGCGATCATCCGCGAAGTGCGTCCTCGGATTGTGCTTACGCATTCCCCTCAGGACTACATGATCGATCACGAGAACACCGCCCGTCTGGCTGTTACAGCCGCGTTCTCGCGAGGCATGCCCAACTTCGAAACGAGTCCACCTGCTCCGGTTTACGACTCCGGGGTCACGGTCTACCATGCGATGCCACATGGGCTCTGCGATCCCGTGCTTCGGCGGCCAGTTCAGCCGGACGGATTTGTCGACACGACATCGGTTCACCATCTCAAACGGCTGGCGCTCGCGGCGCACGCCAGCCAGAAGGAATGGCTGGATGCCAGTCAGGGCATGGATTCCTACCTGCTGGAAATGGATGCCATGTCAGAGAAAGTCGGTGCGATGTCCGGAAAATTCCACCACGCTGAGGGCTGGCGGCGACGGTCTCATTTGGGCTTCAGCGCCTCTGAAACAGATCCTTTGAGGGATGCTCTGGCCGCGTGTTGGTCCGCAAACAGTTGCATCTGAGCGGGCCGCACGAATCGACAGAAGCATTGAATACTGCAGCGGTGAAAGGTGTCCAACACATCAATCGTATTACTCCTTATCATGAAGAATTCGTCAGCCTATCCCAGAACGGTAATGTTCAAGCTGCCCACCCTGTTCGCCGCGCTCACCGCCGTCATGGTGTGCAGTGCGTCCGCCGATCCGCCGTGGCGTAGAGCTGAACGTGGAACCCGCTCCGAGCGACCGCCGGTCGTCGTCGAGTCCTGGCGAGAGGTGCAGCAAACCGTGCAGCGCGATTTCACCGAAGCTCGGGACAATGTCCGGCGGGATCTAGGATGGGTGAGGGAAAATGCTCAACGTGAGGCGGAACGCGTGCGGTATGAAATGGAGCAGCGACGCGCCCGCGGATTTCAATTTGTCCATGTTCTCGATGCCATCTTCGGTCGCCCCGGCGGAGTTCCTCGCGCAGACGCAAATCAAGGCTACAACGAGCCCGGCTATCAGCCGACACAGGAGCCTCAACAGCGGTTCGAAGAGGTGCAGCAAGACAGGACTGCTCGACAGCAACCTCGCGAAATAGAGCCGAAAAGGGAACCAGGCATCGCCCGTGAATCCCGCCCTGCCCCACAGCCAGAAACTGAAGCAAAACCCCAGCAGAAAGCGAAAATCACCCCTGCGCCACGTACTGCTGCTGTCGATAAACCAAAGCAAAAAAGAGCCATCCAAGATCAGCCAGCAACACGCGAAAAGAAATCGTCCGATCTAGCTCCGCCTCCGTTGACCAAGAAGGATTCCGTTCCAACGAGGGATGAAGCCGCAGATCTGGCTGTGAAGAGAACCTCACCGTCCGAAAAGAAATCCAACCCTCTGACGCAGGCAAAAGACACCTACCCTTACGGTTTACCAGTGCCAGGAAAGGATGGAATGGTCTACAGCCCCTATGTCGAAGAGAATGGAAAATACGTAGATGTCCGCAACATTCCCGCTGGCACACTGGTGAAAGATCCTTACTCAGACAAATTCTTCCGGGTCCCGTAGTCCTTGCGAGCCCACATCAGCGCAAGGTCTAACACAATCGCCAACGCAATTCCCGTAGCGTAGCGCAACAGATCGATCCAGAGGAATCCGTGCCCGAGTACCAGAGCGCCCAGTCGCGTCGACCGCGCCTGCATCAGCAGCGGATGGCTGCTGAGCTGGCTCAGCTCGATGCCGCATGAAAACGCGGCAGCACAGGCAGCCACTGCCCACACCGGAATCCGAGGAGACAACAGCGCAAACCCCCAGTATACCATCGCCGCCCAGAGCGCATCCCCTGCCTCACTGCGCAGGAACTCGGGCACCCAGGGAACGGCGCGCGTCGCAAGGCCAAGGGGAATGATCACGCCGATCACGGCGGCGCAGATGACACGGGAGCGGTGGCGCGGCAAAACAACGAAATGAGCAAGGCTGGAATTCATGATTCATCAATGCAGGTATCAATTATCAATTATCAACTCGCCAGCGTCTACTTTGCTCCGTTATGGTCAGCGAATCATGACACCATCGATTTCACGAGTCCAGTTTATCACGGCGTTCCTTTCGGTGTTCAGCCTCTATGTCTCGGCTGAACCGGTCGAGATTGGGGCTGCAGACATCTCGCAACCGCAGGCGAATTTTCTGCTTCGGGCCACCTACGCCGAGGGCTCGGGTTCGATTGCGTACAGTGTCGCCGGTACCAATATTGCCTTCGACGATGGCGGCAGCGGTGAGCTTCGAGTCGCCTGTCGCCAGGAAGTCGGCGCGCGCGGAGTGATTGCCGCATGGCTCAACGGAAAACCGCTGCTTGTGGAAACTGAATTTGGCGAAGCCTGGTCGCCGGAAGGCGCTCCCTCGCCAGGCGAACGCTTCGTCGCTTCTCGCGAACAATCGAAGGACGTTCTGGGAATGGATGGTGACTTCACAGTTTACGCGCGATTCCGGTCAGAGGCGGGAGGACGCGGAACGTTGATCTCGAAATGCGCAGCCGAAGGCAAGTGGGCACCAGACGCCAAGGCATTGTTCCTTCGTGATGGGCATCTGGTCTACGACATTGGCTGGCTTGGGGCCATGGTCAGCGAATCGAAGGTCGACGACGGCGACTGGCATTCCGTGGTGTTGACAGTCGCGAAAGGGATCGCCTCGCTGCATCTCGACGGCAACGAGGTCGCCCGGAAAATCGACTTCACCAGACCCGATCCTGAAGAATTCGTATTCAAAATTGGTGCGGCGAATCGCGACTTTGGCCTTGATTTTGATGGCGAAATCGAAAACATCCGGTTCTGGGAACGCGCACTCGACAAGGTAGAGATCGGCCAGCTTTCGACCGGCCGCGCCGCTGAAACCAATACACCACTACTCAACTGGACGGCTGACCCACAGTCGGCCACCGACCCGCCGCCGACCGTGGTCGACGGTTTTGTAGCTCACGCGATCGAACTGATCGGCGGCGCCGAGCGCATCCAAATGATGACCATCGAGCCGCTCGCCGATGTCAGCCATCGCGCACTCATTGCCGGATGGGATCACAGCACACTGGACCGCGGCGCGACCATCTACAACAGCCTTTGCATTACCTGCCATG
>JAQCER010000156.1 GCA_027618625.1 Verrucomicrobiota bacterium | reverse complement strand
TACCTCCTGGGCCGAACTGGATCAGGTCGGGCTGTGCGCGAGTTTTCAGAACGGCGACGAGAAAGCCCATACCTGGCAGGGTCCCGCGCCGGAGTTTCTGCGTCTCGAGTGGGTGGGTTGAGGGTTTTCACTTCGGTCTAACGCTTTGTCATTCGCCCGCCTGTCAGAGTATCTCTGTGGCAATTTTTATTCGTTTTGTTGAGATAACTTCGAGTGAGGAGACAAGGGTTGAGAGGGTTTTTCGGAAAATCTGTTGATTTGCTTTACTTCCCACCAGCGGAAAGCGTATTTTTTCCCCGTCGATAAGACCCCTAACTAATAAACCTAATCAATAACTAGCATGAACGAACTACTCGCGGCCACCTCGTTGGAGGGAGGCCTCTCTGTAAGCGCCATAACCCAGTATCTCTTCTGGGTCGGCACTGTCGCTATGGGATGCGGAACAGCCTTTTTCTGGCTGGAACGCAGTAACGTGGCTGGTGTTCAAGCCGACGTTGCCGACCGCGAAGTCGGGATCCCCGTCGTTGTCGAAGTCTCCCGCAGCGATCGCGTTCCACCAGCCGGTGAGAGGAGCAAGCCCGGCGACGTTTGCTGTATCGACCAGTTTGCCCTCGATGTTCTTCCAGAGCTTGATCGGCCCCCACTCATGGGCGACTAACAAATCCAGCCACCCGTCAAGATCGACATCCGACCAGACGGCATCGGTGACGAGTCCAGTGATCCGTAGGTCGGTTGTCGATACGTCGCGAAAGCTACCGCCCTCATTGATGAGCAGAGTGCTTTCCGGAGTTTCCGGATAACGACCGGGAATCGAGCGGCTGCCGATGAAGACGTCGATATCGGCGTCGCGGTCAAAATCTGCAGGGGCGACGCAGCCTCCGCTGTTCCTCAAGTCCGGGAGCATGGCATGGGCGGTCGCAAATGCACCGCTGCCGTCGTTGATGTATAGCCGGTCGCGCAGCACCCCGTCGCCAGGTTCGCATTCGACTCCACCGCTCGCGATGTAGAGATCAAGATCTCCATCGCCATCGGCATCGAAAAATGCAGCGCCCGAGTCTTCGAATTCGGCGTCTTTTGCGGGCATCCAGTTCGGGACATCGCTGAAGCTGCCACCTCCATCGTTGCGGTAAAGTCGTCCTGGATGGCCTGCAGCACCACCCACGAACAGATCAGGATCACCATCTCCGTCGATATCACCGGAAGCGAGACAGGGGCCGAGTTGCGACAGTTTGGCGGGCAGTAATGGTTGCCGGGCGAAGTCGTTGTAAGGCGTTTCCACATGCTTGTGCGGATGGAAGTTCTGGGCTCGGACGAACAACAGTGGGGGCCTGTCAGGATCACGACTCTGCGGCTCGCTCACAGTCGGTTCAATGATGGTGTACATTCTGTCGACGTCCAGATTCTCGAACGATTGCAGCGCACCGCTTGGCCAGGTAACGGTCAGCTCCGCGACTTGGCGTACTTTGCCAAGTCCGAAGTGAACAACCGGCTCACTTGCCGATGCAAAGCCGTGCGATGACGTTAACTCCCTGATTCGAACCGTGTCTTCCGTTCGTATTTGCACGCGTGCGCCGATCCCAAAACGATTGCTGGATGTTCCCCGCAGGTGAATCACGACGCGGTGTTCGGTCGATGCATTATTGCGGTAGACCCCTGCCTGCTCACCGAAGTTGACGACCACAAGATCGAGGTCGCCGGTTGCAGCACCATAACTGACGCCACTGTGATTCAGCCCCCATTTTGCTCCGGATTCTTCGAACTCCAGATCTCCGCGATTTCGAAACGCGAGATTGGTATCTTTTTTCGGCGGTTGCTCAAGCCAAAACGCGCGGCCAGCTGGAGAGTTCTTACCTCCCAGTGTGTTGACGACATGGGCTTTGAGGTCGGCGTTCTGCCAGTCGCGCGTCATGCCATTGGTCACCAAGAGATCCACCCAGCCGTCTTCATCGAAATCCGCGAAGTTTGTTGACCACGTCCAGTCCGTATCGGCCATACCGGTAAGATAGGCGACTTCCATGAACCGGTCTGTGCCAGTATTCAGGTAGACAGCGTTGCGCATGTACTGGCGGGGAGTGGGGAGATCGAGGAACCAGGAACTTTCCGCCATTTCTCCCATGCCCAGCTTTTGCTTGAAGTGATTGCTGCCCGACATGTCGGAGGCGATGAAATCGAGACGCCCGTCGTTGTTGATGTCAGCGGCGGCGGAACCCATGGAGAACCAGGGCGTGTGGGGCAATGCTGCGGCAATCACGTCGGTGAAGGTGCCATCGCCGTTGTTCCGGTAAAGGTAGTCAGGGTCGGTGAAATCGTTTGCGACGTAAAGATCCGGATCGCCGTCGCCATCGTAGTCCCACCACGTTGCCGAGAGACCATGATCGGCTCCAGAAATGCCCGCTTCGGTCGTCACGTCCGCAAACCTGCCGTCGTCATTGCGGAACAAGTGGTCGAATTGACCAGCACGGATGACGTTCGGTTTGCCAGTGGCATCGTAAAGAACCTTGCGGAGCTCTCGGGCATGCTCGGGGATCTCAATGGTGCCGTCGCTCATCAAGGGAGCGTTGCCAAGTTTGAAGCCGGGCGCTGGATTGAGATGATTGGTCACCAGATATCCGTCGAGATCGCCATCAAGGTCGTAGTCAGCGAATGCCATCATCACGCTCGCACCGGTGAAATCGAGCCCGAAATCCTTCGCCGCTTCGCGGAACGTTCCGTCACCATTGTTCAAGTAGAGCCGGTTCTGTGTGGCATGCGCGCAGGCGTAGAGATCAAGGTCGCCATCGTTGTCGATATCCACAAAGCTCGCGCCCTGACCCCAGAAGGGTTTCCCGAGTCCGGCGCTCTCGGTAACGTCTTCGAATTTGAAATCTCCCAAATTGCGAAACAGCCGGTTCCCACCACCGGCGGGGCGGGGAAGATAGATGTCAGGAAATGCGTCATTGTCGTAGGCGCCGATGGTGACACCTCCACCGGCCATTTCGGTCTCAAGATCGAAAGGGTAGCGTTCTGGAGGATACCACTGGTGAATGAAATCGATGCCGGTATCTGTTGAGGAAAGCGAGCTGAAGAGCGGGCCAGGAAGCGCCGAACGGGAGACCAATGGTGTGGAGGAAATGAGCGATGTGCCCTCCTGCTTTTGTGACGACCCACTATCGGCCTCATTGGAGCAACCAGCCAGGACAAGCAGGACACAGAAGATAGGGACACGGAATTCACCGAGAACACGGAACAGGAATATGCAGCTCCTGCAGAAATCCTCTCTCTTTACGTGTATGCTGTGTATTCCGTGGACCTTCATCTTGCGGGCTTGGTTTGATTCAAAAATAACAGAGGGTTGCCATCATTGACGCTCACCACGAAGTCGACACTCCCGTTTCCATCGAAGTCATCAGCGGCAACATCTTTAGCATCTCCGGACACAATCAGACCGCTCTCATTTGGCCACATCGGTTCAAATTCGCCAAGGCCGTCGCCCTTCAGTAGCAGGCTTACACCGCCATCCATGTGTCCTGTCTCCGGCTCTGGGCCGAAGAAGTTTTGCACGATGTAGAGATCCAAGATTCCGTCACTATCGACGTCCGCAAATGCGGCTCCAAACGCGGGCGCGATCTGTGCCAGTCGCGGTAGTGGGCGGAATGTCAGCTGACCGAGTCCGTCGTTTACGAGAATTCCAGACTCCAGAGTATTGGCGCGGAACTGATGTGCCCGTTCAAGTTGTGCCGCGGGATAGATTTCGGACAACGATGCACGCGCGAAGCTGTCGAAGTCGTTGAATCGTGCTGCCAGTGATGGGATCGCACTGGTGGTGCAACTCCGCCCGCGGACGGGAAAGAGTATCTCTGATTCAAATGCAGCCTCGATTAAGCGCATCGTGCCGGAGCCATCAAAGTCGCCGAAAAAGAGCTGCGCCGGTTTTTCAATCGATGTCTGGTACTTCGTGTTCAGTCCAAAATTCATGACTGCAAAATCGGGATCGCCATCGTGATCGATGTCACCGGCGGTGATGCTGTTCCACCAGCCGGTGAGATTGCCGATCTCAGGCTGCGGAAGTTCCGTTAGTCTGCCCTCGGTGTTCTTCCACACCTTGACCGGCCCCCATTCGTGTGTGACGAGCAGATCGAGCCAACCATCTCCATCGATGTCTGACCAGATGGCGTCCGTAACCAAACCAGTGAGAGAGAGGCCTTCAGATACTTCGACCGTTGCGTCGCGGAATTTGCCGCCCTTGTTGAGGAGTATCCGGCTCCTTGGGGCGAGTGGATACTGTCCAGGAATAACGCGCCCGCCGATGAAGAGATCCGTGTCGCCGTCGTGATCGATGTCTGCGATTGCGATGGTACCGCCGCTGTCCCGCAAGTCAGGGAGCGCTTTGGTCGATTTGGTGAAGGCACCATCGCCGGTGTTGAGGTAAAGCCGGTCTCTAAGAAGCTCCGAGTCCGGGTTGCACTCGACGCCACCGCTGACGACGTAGAGATCGAGGTCGCCGTCCCCGTCGGCATCAAAAAACGCGGCATCGGTGTCCTCGCTCATTTGATCCCAGGGGCTGGCGAGCGACGAGAACTTCCCTCCCCCATCATTGCGACAGATTTGGCCGCTGTGATCGGCGGCACCCCCGATGTAAAGGTCGGGATCGCCGTCGGCATCAATGTCTCCAACTGCAATGCGTGGCCCGAGTTGAGAGAGTTTTCTCGGAAGCAATGGCTGAAGGGCAAAATCGTCAAACGGTGTTTCTTTGTGCGATCCAACATTGAACTGGGAAGCGACCACGAACAGTGATGGGGAGGGGTCGGGGTCGGAGGCAACAGATTCTTCAGATCCTTGTTCGCGCTCGGTGACGGTAATGGTTTGATTTGCCGCGATATCGCGGAATTCCTGTATCATCCCACTCGGCCAGGTGACGGTCATGCGGGTGATGGCTTCATCTGAGCCCAGTCCAAAATGGATCGCGTTCTCATCGCATGACATGAATCCGCGCGCAGGGAACATCTGACGAACTTGAATGCCTGAATCTGTTTCGATTCTGACACTTGCACCGATGCCGAAGCGATTGCTGGTGGTGCCCCGCAAAAGAATCACAACACGGTTGGCGGTCGCTTGATTACGATAGACGGCGGGTGTTTCCTGGAAATTGTTTACAATCAAATCCAGATCGCCATCGCCGTCGAAGTCACCAAGGGCCGCCCCGAAACTAACGGAATTAAGATTCAATCCCCACGGTTCGCCAACGCTCTCAAACTGCATATTGCCCTTGTTTTGAAAGGCGAGATTCTGTTCCTTGAGCGGCGGCTGCGCCATCCAGAAATCGCGCCAACGGGGGTCACCAAATCCACCCATGGCAAGTGATCTGGCTCGAAGATCACTGTTGAACCAGTCGCGTGTCATGCCGTTGGAAACGAACAGGTCAACACGACCGTCACAGTCGAAGTCGGCGAATTTCATCGACCACGTCCAGTTGCTATTCGCGAGCCCGGTGAGGTAGGCCGCCTCCATAAATCGATCGCTGCCAGTATTGATGAAGACAGCATTGCGCATGTACTGGCGGGGCTCGGCGGAAGTCAAAAACCAGGCGTTCTCGCTCATTTCACCCATTGCCATCTTTTGCCGATAGTGGTTGGTGCCGGACATGTCGGACGCCACGAAGTCGATGAGGCCATCATTGTTGATATCGGCGGCGTCCGATCCCATGGAGAACCATGGCGTATGTGGCAGCGCGTCGCGGGCGACGTCGGTGAATGTGCCGTCACCGTCATTGCGATAAAGATGGTCTGGCCCATAGAAATCGTTGGCGACGTAAAGATCCGGAAGGCCGTCATTGTTGTAATCCCACCAGGTCGCAGACAGCCCGAAGTGGTTGCCGTGGATACCGGCTTCCCCACTTGCATCCACGAACTTCCCGCCGTCGTTGCGGAACAGGTGATCGTATTGTCCGGCTTGGATGACGTGTGGATTTCCGTCTGGCTTGACGAGCACATCGGAATACTCGAGGTATTCCTCTGGGACATGCCACTTCCCGTTGATCTTTGCGGCCCGCCCTTTGCCGCGCATGTCGGCAGGAGGGTCGATGCGGTTCGTTAAGAGGTAACCATCGAGATCTCCGTCATTGTCGTAGTCGGCAAATGCCATCATCACGCTTGCACCACTGAAGCTGAGTCCGAACTCCGCGGCCTTCTCCTGAAATTTTCCGGAGCCATCGTTGATGAATAGCCGGTTCGGGCAGGCAAACCCGCAGACGTAGAGATCGAGATCGCCGTCGTTGTCGATATCTGCAAAGCTCGCTCCCAGTCCCCACGCACCCTCATCTTCCAGCCCAGATGCTGCCGTGACGTCCTTGAACTTGAAGCCACCCAGATTCTGATAGAATCGGCATCCACCGGTTGGTCGAGTGAGATAGACGTCAGCCAACCCGTCACCGTTAGCGTCACCGATCGCCACGCCACCACCGCACATCGCGCCGTTGATCACATGCGGGTGGGTTCCATTCGTGGATGAAATCGATGCCGGTGTCTGAAAGCTGTTTGAAGTTGGGTGCCTCCGCCCCTTCGTTCCCTGCGACAGCGACCAGTGGTGCGTACCCAATCGGGTTGTTCTCATTGACCGGCCTAGTCTCGGCATGGGGCGCATTTTCAGGAGTATTGTCGCCACAACCCGCAAGGGCCATAGCAACTACAATCAAAAGTGGCCCCGTGGAATGCCCTGGGGTCACCCAAAAGGATCGATGTGGAACGAAGTGGGAGTGACCCATGGCGTGCATTTTACCACGCCCCCTAATTTCGAACAGGGGTGTCTTCGAATTTGACGGCGCCCTCACGCAGGAAAATTTTCCTGGGAAAGCCTTCTTTCTCGATGTCTCCATAGTTGTGGCCGGCGTCAGCGGGGTAGACACACCAGGAGATCAGCGGTTCATTGCCGGTGTTGATGCTGCGGTGGCCCCAATACGGGGGAACGTATACCATGCGGCCGCGCTCAAATCTTTCATGTCGGCATGCGCCCTCAGGAGTTTTCATGAGCATGTAGCCTTCACCTCGAAGACAGAGGTAAGATTCAGCCGTGTTCACCTTTGTGTGGTAGTGGCCCTTGGTCATGAAGCATTCTCCACCCACCGTGCCAGGCTGTAGCGCGCTGATACAATACATGAGATGTCCAGGTTCTTCAGGAACGGGCACTTCGAAGACTTCGTAGTGCAAGGGATCGTCCTCATCGGTGATCAATCTTTCG
>JAQCER010000155.1 GCA_027618625.1 Verrucomicrobiota bacterium | reverse complement strand
GACGGAGAGCGTTACGATCACGTACGATCCCCGAAACCGACTGGGATTTCGCTACGCTACGCTCGACTACGCCAACCCCTCCTACAGTCGGTTCCGCCATCGCTTGATTGGCTTCGATGAAGATTGGGTGTACGCCGGGCAGGAACGTCGCGCATCGTACTCCGCACTGCCGCCTGGCAAATTCCCGTTTGAAGTCCAGTCTTCATTCGACGGAACCCACTGGAGCGGGAATTCAGCACACATTGAACTTGAGATCTTGCCCGTATGGTATCAGCGCTGGTGGGCGAAGTGGAGTGCGGGAGCAGTCGCGATCAGTCTTTCCAGCCTGCTTCTCGCCTGGGCTCTTTACTTCCGTCCATTCCGAATCCGCCAGCGGCAGCAAGAGCTGGAAGTTCACACCAAGAAGGCCGAGTCAGAGCTGGCGAAACAGCTGCAGCGTGGGATGTTGATCGAGCGCACTGCCGAGGAAATGCATCGCTCCTCGGAAAACACCCTTGAGGAGGCAATCAGGCAGCTCTGTGAATTCTTCAAAACGGACCGTGTTCACCTGCACCTTTATGATAAAGATTGCCCTGATCAACTGTCGTTCTGCACCGAACACACACGCGGGTTCCACGTGGCGTCCGTAGCAGAACTGCACTTCCCCAGTATCGATTTACCATTCGTTCACCAAGTGCTCAGTTCAGACAAGCCTGTCGCTTGCCTTGACGTCAACAGGAGCATTCCATTGCAGGCCGCCGCTGCACAAATCCAGAATCTGGGAACACGTTCCCTGCTGGCAATGCGTACCGCTTACGGAGATGAACCCAATGGCCTCATCATCTTGCATCAATGTGATGGCGTCCGTCGCTGGCAAAAGGACGAGACCGAGATCCTGAAGGCACTTGCGGGTCAAATCGGTATCGCCATCGCTCAGATCCGATTTACCGAGCGCGACGAACGCCAGCGGCAGCAGCTCGAAGATGCAAAAAGCATCGCTGAATCTGCGCGGGCTGAAGCAGAGACGGCTCGCCAGATGGCAGAGAAAGCAAACCAGGCGAAAAGCGAATTCCTCGCCAAAATGACGCACGAACTTCGCACACCGCTTAACGCGATCCTCGGATTTGCCGAACTCATTCGTCGCGATTCCGAAACGACCGAACATCAGCGGGGCACTCTCGATATCATTCACAACAGTGGTGAACATTTGCTCTCTATCATCAACGACGTGCTTGAGATGTCGAAGATCGAAGCCGGTGGCGTCGAGATGACGAATGAGAAATTCGACTTCATCCAGATGCTCAAATCGGTGCATGACATGCTCGATTTCAAGGCTGAACAGAAAGGACTGAAGTTGATCTTTCGCAAAGCTGGCGGCCTGCCACGTTACGTCGTTTCCGACAAAGCAAAACTGCGCCAGGTGATCATCAATCTGCTCAGCAATTCTCTCAAATTCACCGACGAAGGTTCGATTTCTCTCAAAGTCCGCTGCGGAAGTCAAACTGCAGGCAAGGCGAAGATCTATTTCGAAGTTGCCGACACCGGAAAAGGAATTTCAGAAGAAGAGTTGCCCAAACTGTTCCAAAAATTCGTCCAGACCGAAACAGGAAAAGGCTCAAGTGAAGGCACTGGACTGGGTCTGACGATCAGCCGCAGTTTCATCCAGTACATGGGTGGCGACATCAGCGTAACCAGTGAAGTGAACAAGGGAACCACGTTCCACTTCCACATTATCGTCGATGTCTGTGAATCCCAGGAATTCGTTCAGGCCGCAGCCGCACCGAAGCAGGTCATCGGCCTCGCACCAGGCCAGGCAACCCGTAGGATCCTGATCGTGGATGATCAAATGGTGAATCGCATGCTGTTGATGCGCCTGCTTAAACCCGTCGGCTTCGAACTTTGCGAGGCTGAAAACGGCCGCGACGCCCTGGAGAAATGGGCAACGTTCGAACCGGACATGATCCTTATGGACCAGGACATGCCGGAAATGAACGGCATGGACGCAACACGCGCCATTCTTTCCCGAACGGATTCCCCGCCAATCATCGTCGCCCTCACTGCCTATGCCATGGAGGAAGCCCGCAGAGAAATTCTTGCAGCTGGATGTACCGACTTCCTCTCCAAGCCGTTCAAGAACGACGAACTTTTCGGGCTCTTCGAACGCTACCTCGACGTCCGCTACGTCTACAAAGAGGACGCGAAGCCGAACCCGCCAGTAGGGGCATCGACCTGATCGTTTCGGCCTAGTCGCCCAGGCACTCAAGCAGTTGACCCAGCTCGGTGAGGACGATATCGACCGGAAGCGCATCAGCAGAGTGCCCGCGTAATCGCAAGGATCTGGCATCGCCCGCGAACAGCGCTGTTCGCAGTCCAGCGGCAGCGGCCGGAACCATGTCGTTGCGCATATCATTGCCGACGTACAACACCTCGCAGGGCTTCAGTCCGCAGCTCGCCAGTTTTTCAACAGCGATGTCAAAGAGCCGTTGAGACGGTTTGCCGATCCGTTCGCAATAGCTCCAGACACACAACTGGTCGGCGAATCCAAGCCCCGGGGGAAGTTGCCCCAGAAAATGCTGGAACAATAGCGGCGTGTAAAATTGCGCGTTCGAGATGATTCCAAACTGCAGCCGACGACTCCGCAGATCGTCCAGAGTCGTCTCAAGCCCGGGCATCGGCCACACTGGGTTGACTCTGGTCTCATAGCGAACTGCCAGCGCCTCGATAGCTTCATCCGAAGCATTCCGAAAACCCTCACATAGCAACAATTCCCTCCAGATCTGCCGAATTTCGACCTCGGGAAAATCAATCCCGCTGGCTCGGGCAACAGCGTGGGACTCCTTGATTTTTTCGAGGAACACGGCGCTGATGGCTTCCGTTCCCCGCGACCAGGTGAACCCCGATTCCTCAAGCACCGCAAGCATCACGGCATCTCGATCTTGCTCATCGGCGAGACTGATGTCCCCGGATCCAGAAATAAAGAGAGTTCCGTAGATATCGAAAACGATAGCTCTGATACCTGCTAGCTTCGTCAAAAGCGGCGGCAACCCTGCAGGCAAAGGATCGAGCCGCGAGAACTGTGCGGCCATGATCTCGATGAGGTCGCTCACTGGGTCCGGAGAAAGTGGAATCGCTCCGGGGCAAGGAACACATTCACAATCGCATTCCCGTCGATGTCAGCAGGATATCCGCAATCGCCAATCATATGCTCATAGCAGGCATCCAACTGATCTCCGACGCTCGCAGGCGAGTAAATTCCATCCAGAACAGCTATGGCCTTCGAACTTGCCGTGCCGTCCATGTCCATTCTTTTGCGCAACCAGGGAACTGCCGCGGCCAACTCGGGATCGTCCCCCAATATTCGCACATCCTCGCCATAGGCTGGGTCGTCAACAATGATCTGAATAATGGCCTCTTGAGAGCTCTCTTCCAGACTTCCGAAATCCACCCAGCCCTCTCGCGGTGAAATCGTTTCCATCGCCCGATCAACTAACGCGCTTGAGAAAGGGAACTGGTAGGATTCGAAATGCGCCGACAGCAGTTCCTCCAGACGATCGCGCACGGCGTCCATATCCACCCAAAGTTCTGGAACCAGCAAAGCCTGATACAAGCAGGGAAACTTCAGGCCGACCTTTCGAAAATCTCCAGTCACTTCCACCAAATCCCTGCCCAGGACGTGCTTGTTGGCCAGCAACGGCTCAAGAAATGCCAGCCCAAATCCCTCCGCCACGCTGGTCGTGAGAATTGCCTTGGCGGCCGCCATCCAGGCTTCGAACGAATGTCCGCCGTGCTCGGGATTTTCCACAACACCGAATGCGATGGGTAACCCGCGCTCCTTCGCAAACTCCGCCCAGCGATCGTGCGTTCCCTGCCAGATGGAGTTATCAGGCGAGCGACTCGTCGCCACGCGCGCACCCTCCCCTTTCAACAGCGCGGCAAGGAACACCGCCTCACCGATGTTTTTCCGCCGAATGCCTCGCGTTGGATAAAACAGCAATCGCCCGCCGGCGTTCACCTTGGCAGCCCCCACTTCCGGTCCGCTGACTCGCGGCAGCGCCACGGGATTTGGCAGCACATGCAACCGCTCTTCAGGGACGCCAGCGTAAGTCAGAATACTCCTATCCCTGCCGGAAATCACCGCATAATGCACTCCAGCTCCGGACGGATAAAGGTGCTCGCTCCGGCTTGCCACTTCGTAGTTTGATGGCCTTCCATCTTCGGCAAAGTCATGGATCTGGAGCAGGATTCGGGTGCCGTCCTCCGCCAGCAGCGCGATGGCATCCGGCAGCGCCGCATTCTTCCCCAAGCTGTGATTGTGAAAATGCCAACAGTCGACCGGCCCAGCCGTATCCCGCAGGCGTTGACAAAGCACCTCGGCCGTCAGCCCGGCCTCTGGATCGCCGTAGCCCAAGCCTTCCACCACCCTGGCGAAGTGAAAGATGGGGGATCCCTCAGGGCAAGGCTCACCCGTCAGGACGACGATCTCATGCCCCTTCTTTTCGAGACTGGACACCGTATTTTCGATGACCCGGGTCACTCCACCCGGTTCCAAATGATAGTGAACGATCGCAATTCGCATCAGTTTGCAGTGATTCCAAATTTTTTCCTGTATTCGTCAATCGTCGCCATTGGCGGACGTTCTTCCTCAACAATCTCCGTGAGCACTTGCACATACAAGTGATCTTTCACTTGGAAGGCGCGGTAAATATTGCTCACGTCTGCAAAGTCCGTGATGATTCCGTGCGCCTTTGCCCGGCTCAGGAAGCTCTGCAAGATGCCAAAACTCATCTTACCGAGTGCCTGGGTCGTCTGGTTGCGATGCACCCGTTGATCGAGATCCGTCTGGGCAAATGCTTCGAGTCCCCACGTGTGATAGACGTCGAGGATGTGCGACGCCTCGACCCCGTAGCCAATCGGAAACGGGATCGACTCCAGCACCGGGCGTCTCACTGCATACTCACCAGACAGGGGCTGGATGATGGCCGTCAGGTCTGGATAGAAAAGACTGAACAGCGGTCTCACCAGAATCTCAGTTACCCGGCCTCCACCACTGGGACGGATCCCCTGACTGAACGCCAGCGGACGATCGTAGAACGCTTTCACATAATGAATCTCTTCCCTCTGAATAAGCGGCGCCACCAGACCGTAGACGAACCTGGCGTGAATGTTAGAGATATCGGCATCGACATAACAGATCACGTCCCCTTTCAGCTGGTGCACAGCCTTCCACAGGTTTTCTCCCTTGCCGCGCTTGAATCCCTGCTCCGGAAGAATATCAGCCGACAGGTAAACATCCGCGCCGAACTGCGCGGCGATCTCCCGCGTGGCATCACTCGAGCCCGAATCGATCACTGCAAGCTCGTCTACCAATCCGTAGCGGTCGATAAGCTCGCTCTTCAGGATGACGACCTCCTTCCCGATCGTCTTTTCCTCGTTGAGGGTCGGGATGCAGAGCGAGATGCTCATGCCCAGCTTTTCCTTCGCCGCCACTAGTGCCCGGATGTCGGAAAATTCACCGTGGTGAAAGGTATTGTTTTTCAGCCAGCCTTCGATGTTCATGCGTCTCCTTCGTAGTATTCAAGCCCTTCAGGCGTGGCATCGGATTTCACCGAGGCACCAGAGCCGAACCCAGCTTCGTCCCTGACCATGTCCGCATGCGCCGCCACGAGAATATTGTGCGAACACTCCACCAGGCCGGGGAGAATCGCCTGAGCGTTGCCAAATTCGCCGATAGACGCATTCTGTAGCCCGAATTCCTGAAATCGATTCGTGATAAACTCGATCCTTTGCCGCTCGTGGCCAGTTGGCGCAGGAATTTCACTGATCATCACCGCATTCGCGACGATAATTTCCCTTATTTCCTGGAGTTTGTCCCGAGCGCAGGGCAGACTCGCAGTGATCTCATGAATCGTCATCTGCGCTTATCCTTCACCCAAGCAGGGAACACGCCAAGCGAATATCACCCGCATTTCCGAAAAACCATTGGTGGGCCGCTGAAGCGGCAATTGGCCATATTTGCCGCAATCCATAGTTGTCATCGCACAAGGACGCAGCTTATGATCGCCGTCATATGGTCATCCAGCAAGCGTCTGCACTAGACTCCGAAACCTCCACGGATACCAAGACGATCTTCATCGTCGATGATCATCCGATCATGCGGCAAGGTCTGGCGGTACTCATCAATCACGAGAAGGATCTCAATGTCTGCGGCGAAGCGGAGGACGCCGCCCATGCACTGGACGGAATCCTAGCGACCAAACCTGATCTCGCATTGATCGACATTTCGCTGCCAGGAAAGAATGGGTTGGAGCTGATCAAGGATCTACGCGCCATGGATGTCTATGTGTCGATTCTCGTTCACTCGATGCATGACGAATCCCTCTACGTCGAACGCGTTCTGCGCGCCGGAGCTCAAGGCTACATCACCAAGGACGAGGGCGGCAGCAAACTGATGGAGGCCATCCGCAAAGTGTTGGCCGGGGAAATTTACGTCAGCCCGGAGATGTCTGGAAAGATCATTGAGATCTTCTCCGGCCGCCGCGCCAGCTCGACCAATCCAGTCGAAGCGCTCACCGACCGCCAGTTTGAAATCTTCCAGATGATCGGCAACGGACAGAGCACGCGGGATATCGCCGAGACACTGAACGTCAGCATCAAAACAGTCGACGCCCACCGCGATCATATTAAAAAGAAGCTCAACCTGCGCAGCGGCACAGAACTCGTCCGCTTCGCCGTGCGCTGGGTCGAAAGTCAGAACTGACTCCCGCCGCGTCCCTGCTTCTGCGGCGCTTTCCTCGCTGACCCCATTGACCGGGATTGACCAGCCCGATCTTGGATTTTCTCTGCAGACTGGGGTATCTTCCCAGCTTTCCACAATGCTCCAAAGAATCGGCGGCAAACTGAAGAAATCCTTTTCTTCAGAGGAAATGTTCTAAGGGATCGAACTCAGACATGAGGACTAGGTCTTTATCGACCTCGGCTCTGGCAAGGGCGGCGCGCTCATGCTGGCCTCACACTTCCCGTTCAAGAAAGTGATTGGCGTCGAGTTCTCGCCGGATTTGCACCAACCAACAATCCCCTCTTGGGCCGCATCTTCGAGGCAGCGGGATTCGCCAAGGTCAAGCATCGCCCCGATCTGAGCTACGCGGTATTCCGGACGCCTTCGCCTGACCCAGATGCGGCTATAATTCTTTTCCGGGGCGATTTGGGCTCCGGGCGGTCCGGCTCCAATCGCCGGAGTCGTCGCATTTTCCCTCTTCCAAACTCTCAGT
>JAQCER010000154.1 GCA_027618625.1 Verrucomicrobiota bacterium | reverse complement strand
CCTCTGTCACAGTGCGCTGGGGCGTTTCTTTCATACCATCGGGAGTTACGCGGAGGCGCTCGATCATCATGGACGGGCAGAAGGAGCAGCGATCAAACTGTGGGGTGAGGATTCCGGGCAGGTCGCCGGTATCCGCAGTGATCAGGCGTCGGCGCTGTTTCGCTCCGGTCGGCTGGATGAAGCGCGCGATCGCTACGTCGCTGTGTTAGGCTACTACGAAGGACGCGGTGACCCTGCCGGAGCCGCTGCGATTCTCAACAATCTCGCGAACGTCGACATGCAGCGCGGAGATGCCGACGCAGCGGCAGCACACTTCCAGCATGCGATCGATTTGCGCATGGATGCTGGGAAGACCACCGATCCAGAGCTTCTCACCAGCCTGTCCGGGCTTGGCTACCTGCACCTGTCGAATCGAAATCTGGAGGAGGCAAATGCCGTATTCGATGAGGCTGAGGGCCGCGCTCTCGAACACCTCGGCGAACAAAACCCACTGACCATTGAAATCCGACAAGGCCTCGGCTCGATCGCGTTGGCAAAGGGCGATCGAGGTGCGGCGATGATGCGCGCAGACCAGGCGTTTTCATCGGCTAGAGACCTGATGCGGCGGGCTCTGGAATCGGGAACCGAGGAACAACAGATTGCCTATCGAAAGAACATCGACTTGATGTCACTGACATGCGCGATCGGTAATCCGCAATTGATTGCGGAACGCCTCGGGCAAACGCAGGGACTCGTTCTCGAATCGCTCAGGGACGAAGTTCCAGTGCCGCCGATTCCTGACGGAACGGTGACCATCGGTTATGTGCGCTATATTGAGTACGAGGAGACGTCCGGCGAGTGGACTGCGAGCTATGGCGCCGCCATCTATGCACCGGGAATGCCGCCGGTCTGGTGCCGCCTGGCTACCGAAACGCAACTGCGCGGACTGGTCGATTCGCTTTTTGCGCACATGGCATTCGAGCAGGCGGTGGACGATGGCAAGAGCCCTCCACTTCCGTTGCGAAAACTGGAGCCAGTCATGCGACGCATCCACGATCTGATCTGGAAGCCGATTGCCGATCGCCTGGGGCCGGACGTCGATCACGTGGCCGTTTGTCCGGACGGGATCGTCTCTGCGATTCCGTTCGCTGCGTTGCTGGATGGCGAGACGATGCTTTGCGAGAAGCCTGTACCCATAAGTTTCTTCACAACGGTTCGTGATGTCGCCATGAAGACGATAGCGCGCAAATCCGGAGCCAGCCTGGCCTGTGGCGAAGCAGTGTTCGGCGCTGCTGGGGCAGCAGAAGGCGCGGCACTGAAGTGGACGCCGCCCTACACGCTCTCGCTCATTGATGCACTGCGCGACATGGGCGACCTGCCGGGAATCAAACGCGAGATGGAATCGCTTCACGGCGTTTTCGAGACCGCGGCGATGCCATTGGAAACGGAGATCGACGCGATGGATGAGCGGGCCATTCGCGCTCGTGTCCGCTCGCCTCGCATCCTGCACATCGCCAGTCACGCCTTCGTCCTGCAGGAAGAGCCCGGCAAGCCCGAAGGAAAGCGGCCTACGCTAGATCGCACGTCTTCACTGGAACGAACCGGAATCATCGTTGGCAGGGTCGATCCTTTGATCAACGGTTTGAAGAACGGAAACCTCCCTGACCCAGCGGAGGACAATATCCTTTTCACCAAAGAAATTGCCGAGCTGGAGCTTGGTGAGACCTGGCTGGTGACGCTTTCCGCATGCAGCACCGGCCGCGGCGAGCAGGTTTCCGGCGAAGGAGTTATCGGACTGCAGCGCGGGTTCTTTGCTGCCGGAGCACAGCACATTGCGATGACGCTCTGGCCACTATCTGATCAGTATGCTCCCGACTTCGTGGCGAAGTTTTATGGCAATGTGTTCACGACCGAGCGACCCGATGCCGCCATGTGGAAAACTCAGCGGGACGAGCTGCTCCGATTGAGGGAGAGTGGAGCCACCTTTGGCCGAGCCGTGTGGCTGGCCGGCGCATGGGCCGTCAGCTCGCAGAGTCGGAGTTGGTGAGTAAGCCATTCGCCTTACTCAGCTTGGCGTGTTCTAAAGAACGACTGGTATCGGTAGAAGGTTTTCTCCTTCGCTTTCGTTGCATCAACGGCGGCGGATCGAGAACTCGCGACGACGATCGGCTTCTTCTTTTTCCGATCGGGATCATCGTCGGCGGCAGTAGCCTTTTTCGTATACGATGTTTCCCGTTGAGCCGTTGATAGTTGAATGGGGCGAATCTGAGTGGCTTGGGTGGCTCCGGTACCGACGAACTGACGGGTTGCAGAAATGCCAGCTGGATTGCTTCCGTCCACCGTGCCCGTCGAGTTCACCGGGGCACCCTCAAGCTTCCCAGTGAGCATCACGCGCCGCCCCTCAATGAGGGCATTGGAACTCTCAACATTGGTGATCACAGCCGTCGGCTCAGGGCCTGCGTCAATGATCACATCGCCAGTGGCACGGATGGTTCCAGTGTTCGTCACTGCCGCGATCAACGGGCCCTGTGGGCCATCGACCCGCATTTCGACACCTGCTCCTTCAATCGTGCCCGCGTTGACGATCGAGCCCTTGCGTGCGGTTGAGTCGATTTCGATGGATGCCTTCGCTGCGCGCAAGGTAACTCTTCCTCCCGCTCCGATGACAACGTTGCCGCGGGGAGCCAGTGCCGCGCCCTTTACAAAAACGTCTTCGGCAATCAGCGTCACTCCTTCCGGCGCAGTCACGCGGCCATCGATCGAGATCGGCGTGCCAAAGCTGGTCGTTACGCCGAACGTTGCATCCCGACCATCGAGCAACCCCTGGCTGTCGACATCGGTTAACGTCGACGCCAGAAACCGTGGTGCGTCCACTGTTCCAGTTTCGCCTACCACGATGCCTTCTTCGGATAAAAGAGCGAGATTACCGGTCGAGCGGAGTGCCCCATGGATGAATGACACCCCACCATTGGTGACTCGGTGAACAGTCGTCCACTTCGCGCCATCCTCCGACTGAATGCGGAGGCTGCCCCCCTCGGCGACCCGAAAGCGATTCCAGAGGATCTCAGTGGGCGTCCGCACGGTAATCGTCGCATCGAGCCCCCCATTGCTCACCTGGCAGGTAGGCATCAGTTGCGCCGCAAGCCCATGATGGATAGAAAGGTGCGGCTGATTCGGGTGGTCAGGACAAAACAACACACCGTCCTGCGACAACGCGCTCAGCGCACCGCCGGCGAGGATGCCAGCAGCAATGGTAACTCGAGGTAAAAGCATCCGCATACCACTCTAACCGCAATCGGCTGCCAGTGTCTTTCATTTTTCTCATTGTCAAAAGTCGTCAACTACACCGCATCAGGACGAATCGAAACGGACCTTCCGGGTGACGCATTGTTTTCACCCGCTCTTCGGAAGGGAATTTGAGCTGGTGAACTACCGCAACAACTGGGGCGTTTACCGCGTCTATTATTATGACGAAACGGGCCTGTTGGCCTCGCTGGAGGCCTCCTGGACGGATTGGGAGGGAGCGGACCGGTTCGTGGAGTTGGCCGGTGGGCAAGCCATCGCTCGGGTGGAGGACCTGCTACGGCTGGTGGGATTGCTCGGCGAGATCCGCATCAAGAAGTGTAAAGGAAATAATGCCGTAAATGTAAAGGAAATAATGTCGATTGGTGAATGAGAACGTTGAGGAATTCAAGGCAATAAATTCATTTAGTTACTGTGAATTGCGGTAATTCATTGACATCGGCGTGGAGTTGGCTGCTATTATGTGTCACATAATTATCTTTACATACCTATGAGTGATTCTTTATCCCAGACGAAACGGCAGGCTTTGGTGCTCGGCGGCACTCTCAATCCCCGGGCCGATCATGTCGTCCATCCGCTCTTCGAAGGGGAGGAGGATTTTTTTGATCCTCACGATTTGATCCAGGTCAAATACGAAGCGTTGCGCTGCTGGCGGCTTCGCGAAAACTCGCTGAGTGAGATCGCACGCCAGTTCGGCATCTCACGGCCTACGCTATACGGGGCCAAAGCGGCGCTTGAAAACCGCGGACTAGAGGGACTGCTGCCAGTCAAACGGGGTCCCAAAGCAGCGCACAAGCTGACTGTCGAGGTCGTCTCCTACCTCGAAAAACTCCTGGACCGGCGCTCAAGGCGCAAGATTTGGCAATGCGTCTCCAGGAAAAATTCGAATTGCACGTTCATCCGCGCAGCATCGAGCGCGTTCTCCGGCACCATTCACAGCAGACTCCAAAAAAAAGGCTCCAGATATAAGCATGGCTCCAGAACAGCAACGAACCCAAGCAACCCGGCTACAAGAGCGCTATGAAGAACTGCGCCGTTATGTTTCAGGCGGCTGGTGTGCCGGAGAGTGCAGTGAGCACAGTGGCTCTTCCAGGACGATGATGATCTTCACCGGCGAGGGCATGGCAGCGTGGATGCGCGCCTGGGACGAGGTGACGCCGGTGCGCTCATTGGAAGAGGCACGCGAAAGGAGAGTTCCTCAGAAAACACAGGGAAGCAACCGCACCGGCTCACTTTCGGCATGGTCGGAACAGGCGGTGAACCTTCTGGCAGATCTCGCCCTGGCGCGGTTGCAAGGCTCCTTTTCCTGACCCTAACAGATCAACCATCATCGAATATTCCCATGAATCCCGGCAATCAAGAGCAGAAGGTCAGCAAACGTCACCTCCAGCGCAAGGCCTACCTTTACGTGCGCCAATCAACGCTACGCCAGGTGCTCGAAAATCAAGAGAGCACCAAGCGGCAATATGAGCTTAAGAGCAGGGCCATCGCTCTGGGCTGGCGCGAAGAGCACATCGTGGTTATCGATTCGGACTTGGGGCAATCGGGCGCCAGCGCCGCTGACCGCAAGGGATTCCAGAAGCTGGTCAGTGAGGTGGGACTGGGCCAAGCCGGCATCGTCATGGGCCTGGAGGTCTCGCGCCTGGCGCGCAATTGCAGCGATTGGCACCGGCTCTTGGAGATCTGCGCGCTCAGCGGCACTTTGATCCTGGATGAAGACGGGCTCTATGATCCGGGCTGTTTCAACGACCGGCTTTTGCTGGGATTGAAAGGCACGATGAGCGAAGCGGAACTGCACGTTTTGAAAGCTCGTCTCCGGGGCGGCATCCTTAACAAGGCGCGACGCGCAGAGCTCAAAATGCCGTTGCCGGTGGGATTGGTTTATGATCCAGACCAACGAGTGGTATTGGATCCGGACAAGCAAGTCCGGCAGAGCATCAGCCATTTTTTCACGACATTCCACCGTGCGGGAAGCGCTTTTGGTGTTGTTAGAGCCTTCAGTAACGAGGGATTACTTTTTCCCCGGCGAGGCAGAGCGGGATCCGGAGAACTCGCTTGGGAGCAACTCACCCACAGCCGCGTGCTGCAAACATTGCACAACCCGCGCTATGCCGGAGCCTTTGCCTTCGGCCGCACCCGCAGTTGGAAGGATGCCCAGGGCCGGCACCGCTATGAGAGCCTGCCTGTCGATCAATGGGAAGTGTTAGTCAAAGAAGCCCACCCCGGATACATCAGCTGGGAGCGCTTCGAAGGAAACCAGTGCCGCTTGAAAGACAACAGCAAAGCTTTCGGAATCGACCGCAAAAGGCGCTCACCTGGAGATGGCCCGGCGTTGTTGCAGGGGATGGTCATTTGCGGCAAGTGCGGACACGCCATGTCGCTACGCTACCACAAACGTCAGGGCAAAGAGGTGCCGGACTATGTATGCCAAAAAGACACCGTCGAGCACGCCAAGAGTAAGCCCTGTCAATACATTCCCGGCGAAAGTGTCGATCAAGCCGTTGCTGATTTAATCCTGGAAAGCCTCACGCCATTGAACCTGGAAAGTGTTTTCGAAGTGCAGAAGCGCCTCGAAGAGCGCATGCAAGAGATCGACCGGTTGCGACGTCAGCGCGTCGAGCGGGCTCGCTACGAGGCCGAACGAGCCCGAAACCGCTACATGCAAGTCGATCCCGCCAACCGCTTCGTGGCCGACAGTCTTGAGGCGGACTGGAACGAGACGTTGCGCCTGCTCGGCGAAGCCGAAGAGACTTACCGCCAGCAGAGCGAGCAGGATCACAAGAACTTGAGCGAAGCTCAGAAGCAGGAGATTCTCAATCTGGCCTCCGATTTCCCGGCACTGTGGAAAGATGGCCACACAAGCAATCAAGACCGCAAGCGAATGGCGCGTCTTATTATTGCTGACGTCACCTTGATCAGAGAGCAGACCATCACCGTCCAGGTGCGCTTTAAGGGTGGCGCCAACAAAGTGCTCCACTTGCCGCTCCCGAAACGAGCATGGGAATTGCGTGCAACCGAAGAGCGGGCCGTCAAAGAAATCGACGCATTGTTAGAGCACCATACCGAAGCAGAGATCGCAGCCCTATTGAACCGGCGCGGCTGGCATTCGGGTGAAGGCAAAGCGTTCACCGTGGGGATCATCGGACACATCCGCCGATACCACCAATTGAAGGGCCGGTTCGAGCGCCTGCGCGACAAGGGCATGCTCACAGCGACCGAAGTCGCATTCCGTATCGACAGCAAACCTGATGCCGTAAAATATTGGCGCCAACAGGGACTTCTCAAAGGCACTCGATTCAACGACAAGCAGGAATACCTTTACCAGGAGCCCACCACAGAGAATATTCAAATCATCAAACAACGCTCCCGATTGACCGCCCAGCGCTGAATAACCGGGCTTTTTCGAATCCAACCAATAAAGTGCACTATGCAATCAACTCCTTGCGGACCGTCAGCAGTCGCCAGCAACCCCTCCGGGCTGATAAAAATACAAATAAGGGACTGGGCATAATTCGTAGACAGGACGTTTCGGCGATGCGGGGACATAGGACGTCCGAAATGGAACTCAGAGAGTTAGTTCATCCCTCTGGCGGTGGCGGCGCAAAAAAAGCCCCTCTCTGCACGGATGCAGAAGAGGGGCTGAGTGCAACTTCAGGGAAAAAAATGCCCCGACTGGTTCCTGCCGTAATGGATTAGAACACGGAAGAGCTGAACTCGTTGCGGGTGTTGAAGCCGCCGATCGACTCGTTACAGCTGTAGGTGTCGTCTTTGCCGCCAGCTACTTGCTCGAGGTCTTCATCGGAAAGCTCGGCGCCTTCTGCTACCACGTGTGGCAGACGGATGTAGATCTTGTTTGGGGACTCTTGAACGACTTCAACCGAGACGTTCTCAGGAAGTGTGCTGTTCAGTTGGGTCTCAACGGTCTTCTTCGGATTGGCGATCAGAGCGTCGCGATACTGTGGGTGC
>JAQCER010000153.1 GCA_027618625.1 Verrucomicrobiota bacterium | reverse complement strand
GCAGGACTTTGTCCACGACCTTCATGGTGGTCTTGCACTTGGGGCAGAGCAGCGGGTCTTCGCCCCAGACGCGGAGGATGAGGTCGCGCCAGAGGGGACGGAGTTTGCGGTTGGGTTGTTGGGGGTGGGTGACGGTGATTGGGGCGGTCTGTGGGTCTGGCGGGGTGCACTCTGGATGGGCGCAGTGGCAGGATGGTGATCAATGTGGCTTGCCCCTCTGCCGATCAGTCGATACGGTGCGGCTCATGAAGTCAGTAGCTATAACCATTGCGACTAGCGTTTTTGCAGCCGGGTTGTTGTCCGTATTTTTTTCTGGATCAGCCATTTCTCAAGAATCGCAACCCATCGAGCAACCGTTCGGGGACAAGTTCCCAAATCTGGATGGGATGGCTACGGGGAAGTGGTGGGAGAAGGCGGCAAAGGCCAGGGAGAGGCAAGGCGAAGCGAAGGGGCAAGAGGCCATCAATGCGATCGTGCCGATGGATGTGCCGCGAAACGAAGTCGTGGCATTTGCGGTTTACACTCACGATCGGGGAATTTTGAAGATGAGCGCGCAACTGTTCCCGCTGCTCTCCGATGAGTCGCGCGAAGTGCGACTTGAGTTGCACAATGGTGGTGAGTGGAAGCAGGCTGCGGTGGTCGAGGTGGTGGAGCTAGGCTGGAGTGCTCACTTCCGCATCGCCGACTGGGATAACAGCAAGGATGTGGCCTATCGCGTTCGGCACGGAGACGCCGCGATGTTCGAAGGGCTGATTCGCAAGGATCCCATCGACAAAGACGTCATCATCGTTGGCAATCTTTCGTGCAACTCGAGCCGCACGCCTGGAGAGCGCCCGCGTATTCTCAAAAATCTGAAGCTGCAGAATCCGGATCTGTTGTTCTTTGCCGGCGATCAATCGTATCATCACACCCAGCACACGGCGGGGTGGTTGCAGTTTGGGCTGCAGTTCCGCGAAATTTTGAGCGACCGCCCGGTGATCACGATTCCTGACGATCACGATGTCGGGCAGGCCAACATTTGGGGCGAGAACGGTAAGCAGGCGACTGATTCCCAAGGGCCTTCAGGCGGCTACTTTTATCCTGTCGACTATGTGAACATGGTGCAGCGGCAGCAAACGTGGCACCTTCCAGATCCTTACGATGCCACTCCTATCGAACGCGGCATCAATGTTTACTACACGAGCCTGCGGCTTAGCGGGATCGACTTTGCTATCCTTGAGGATCGAAAATTCAAGAGCGGGCCGGAAGGGAAGATTCCTAAAATGGGGCCGCGTCCGGACCACATCATCGATCCCGCGTACGACCGGAAGGCCATCGATCTTCCTGGACTGGAGCTACTGGGCGATCGGCAACTGGCATTCCTGCGCGACTGGGGACAAAACTGGGAAGGTGCCGAACTCAAGTCTGTGCTGTCGCAAACTGCCTTCTGCGGTGCCGTCCACATGCACGGAACCGAAGGCGGTCGCCTGCTGGCAGATCTCGACTGCAATGGCTGGCCGCAGGCTGGTCGCAATGCAGCGCTGCGGGAGATCCGCCGGGCATGGGCACCGCATCTGTGTGGTGACCAGCATCTGGCTGTGGTCGTGCAGCACGGCATCGATGCCTACGGCGACGGCCCCTTCGCCTTCACCAGTCCGGCGCTGGTCAATACGATCTACGGTCGCTGGTGGCAGCCGCTGGATCAGAAGCCCGGCAAGAATCCTGTTCCGAACAGCCCGTTGCCATGGACGGGTGAGTTTGAGGACGGGCTTGGCAATTTGATCACCATGCTGGCCTATGCGAATCCTGCCGACCGCACCGACGAAATGCAACGCGCAGACGGCTACGGTATCGCCCGCTTCAACAAGCGCACCCGGACCGTGACGTTCGAATGCTGGCCACGCTTTTCCGACATTCGCGACGGCGACAAAGCACAGTTCCCCGGCTGGCCGATTACGATCAAAATGGAAGACAACGACGGCCGCAAGCCCATCGCCAACCTTCCGGCTGTCGTGGTCGATGCGGTCGATCGCCCGGTCGTTCAGGTCATCGAAGAAGGCAGCGGAGAAATTCTATACACGGTGCGCGTGGCGAGTGGATTCGAGCCGCCGGTGTATGCGAAGGGAAGCTATACTGTGAAGGTGGGCAACGATCGACCGGGGCGCGTGCTGATTTCCGGACATGCTGTGGAATGAATAGTCGACATCGACATCCGTGGGTCATCATTGATAGTGGAAGCATGCAATCCATGACTCGACTGAGGAAGTGTCTCTTTTGGTTTCTGGCCTCGGCAGCGATTCACGCTGTTCAGGCGGGTGAGTTGGCGGACTTGGACTGGTGGTCGCTCAAGCCATTGCAACGGCCAGTGGTGCCGGAACCCGCGGGGCAGGATGCCGCCAGGGCGCGCACGGTCGTCGACCGCTTCATCTTGGCGAAGCACCGGGAACATGGTTTGGCGCTCTCGCGTCAGGCCGACCGGCGCACGTTGATCCGGCGAGTTTACTTTGATCTGATCGGCCTGGCGCCGTCATCGGATGCCGTGGAAGCATTCGTGAATGATCCGGCTGACGATGCCTACTCGCAACTGGTCGAGCAACTTCTGGACTCGGAGCAGCATGGTGAACGTTGGGCGCGGCACTGGCTCGACGTGGTGCACTACGGCGACACACACGGCTATGACAAGGACAAGTTGCGGCCGAACGCATGGCCATATCGGGACTACGTAATCCGGGCACTGAATGAGGACAAGCCCTACCATCGCTTCGTGCGCGAGCAGCTCGCTGGTGATGTGCTGTGGCCGGACATGCGTGACGGCATTGAGGCCACTGGATTCATCGCAGCAGGGCCGTGGGATTTTATCGGCCATGCCGAAGTTCCGGAGGAAAAGTACGACGGCCAGGTTGCCCGTCACCTCGATCGCGATGACATGGTGGCGACGACGATGAATACCTTCTGTGCGCTGACAGCCCAGTGCGCGCAGTGCCACGATCACAAGCGCGATCCGGTGACGATGGAAGATTATTACAATTTGCAGGCTGTCTTCTCAGCCCTCGACAGAGCGGATCGGGCGTATGATCTGGATCCGGCCACTGCTGCAAAAAGGCGCATCCTCATAGAACAACAACAATCACTCGAACGCCGACTGGAAACGAATCGTGAAGCGATAGAAGCCATGAAGTCGCCGGAGTTGGTGGCGCTGGAGAAGGAGATTGCGGCGATCGGATCTGACTCTGTGATCAAAGTCGAAGGTGTTACACGTTCCGATCGATACGGCTACCACAGTGAAGTAGCGGGACAGCAGGATGTTGAAAAATGGGTGCAGGTGGACTTTGGAGAATCGATCGTGCCCGAGCAGGTCGTGCTGGCGGCCGCTGACGAATACGGTTTCGCCGACTTCGGGTTTCCACATCGCTTTCGAGTGGAGGTGAGCGATGACCCAGAGTTCAAAGTGCCTGCTCTCATCGCGGATGAAACCGCAGAGGACTATCCCCGACCGGGTGCGAGTCTGGTGTCGTTCAAGGGCAGCGAGGCTCGTGGTCGTTATCTGCGGGTGACGGCTACGCGCCTGTGGAGTCGACGGCAGAAGGGACAGCCTGAGTCGAACGACTGGATTTTCGCGCTGGGAGAGTTGGCGGTGGTGTCCAACGGCCAGCTTGCTGCGGTTCAGTCCGTCACAGCACTCGACAGCATCGAAGCGCTTCCTCGCTGGGGGAAAGCGGATCTGATCGATGGTGTTTTTGGTGGTTATCCGCTGTCCGCCCGGATCGGAAAAGAAGCCGAAGCAACTGCCGCCGCATTGATCGAAATCGCAAACGAATCGGCAGAGCAGCGGAAGGAGAAACTCTCGGCGCTGAAGGCGAAACGCGACGGTTTGTTTGCGGCGTCCATTGATCCCGAACTGGTGGGAGCGGTGGGCGAAATGAACGCCCAGCTGGCACCCGTGAAGGCGGCGCTGGAGGCGTTGCCTGCGCAGGCCAGGGTGTTCGCCGGCACGGTGCACAATGGAGATGGTGCCTTTAAAGGTCGCGGGCACACCGGTGGTCAGCCGCGGCCGATTCATGTGCTGGCGCGCGGCGATGTCCGACAGCCAGGCGCGGAAGTCGGTGCTGGTGCGGTGCCTCTGATTCCCGGAGTGTCGGCGCGATTTGCGGTGCCAAAGGATCACCCGGAAGGCGGGCGGCGCGTTGCCCTTGCCGACTGGATCGTTCACAAAGACAATCCGCTGACATGGCGCACGATCGTAAACCGCGTCTGGATGTATCACTTCGGCCGTGGAATCGTCGATACTCCCAACGACTTCGGTCGACTCGGGCAATTGCCGACGCATCCGGAGTTGCTGGACTGGCTGGCGGTGGAGTTTCGCGATGGCAATCAGTCGATCAAGGATCTGCACCGCCTGCTCTTAAACAGCGCCGTTTACCAGCAATCTTCCGATGGTAATGAGCGATCCGAAAGCGTCGATGCGGGCAACCAATATCTGTGGCGGATGAATCGGCGCAAGCTCGAGGCTGAAGTAATCCGCGACAGTGTGCTCATGGTAGCTGGCAAGCTCGACATGAAGATGTACGGCGAAGGATTCCAGGACTTCGTGCTGGAAAAGCCCGAGCATTCCCCACACTATCAATACCACAAACACGATCCAGATGACCCGCTGACGCATCGCCGGTCGATTTATCGTTTTCTTGTGCGTTCCCAGCCGCAGCCGTTCATGGATACGCTTGATTGTGCGGATCCTTCGCTACTGGTGGACAAGCGCAATGAAACCCTCACCCCTCTGCAGGCGCTGGCCACTTTGAACAACAAGTTCATGGTGCGCATGGCGGAGCACTTTGCGGCGAGATTGCAGCGGGAGACATCAAGCGTGGAAGCGCAGATTTCCCGCGGTTACGAATTGGCGATTTCCCGTCCAGCCACGCCTGAGGAATCTGCGGCGCTGGTGCAGTATGCAAAGGAATACGGACTGCCGTCCGCCTGCCGCGTTATATTAAACCTTAACGAATTTGCCTTCGTTGATTGACATGAGCCTGGAGAATAAGAATGAATGAATTAAACCACAGATGGGAACAGATTTCCATGGATGGGAACAGCAATCGTCGCGATTTTCTCTGGAAAGCTGGAGGTGGCCTTGGTGGGATCGCGTTAGCATCTCTGTTAGGAAAGGACGAGCTCGTTGCTGCGACCCCCGCGCTCTCGGCAACCGGCGGCATTTTGTATGCGCCCGATCGACCGGCCAGAGCGAAGCGTGTGGTGCAACTGTTCATGGGAGGGGCGGCGAGTCATATAGACCTCTTTGACTTCAAGCCGGCGCTGATCAAGTACCACGGCAAGGAGTCAGACTTTGGCGAACACGTCGAGGCATTTCAAGATGGACTCGGACCGTGGATGCGCCCGGTATGGGATTTTAAACCATACGGCCAGTGCGGAAAGCCGCTGAGCGAGGTCGTCTCGGCGCTTGGTAACGTGGTCGATGACATCGCCTTCGTGCATAACGTGGTGGGCAAGACCGGGGTTCACAGCCAGGCGACGTATCTTCAGGCGACCGGCTTTCAGTTGCCGGGATTTCCCGGGATGGGTGCCTGGGTGAGCTACGGGCTTGGCAGTCTGAACGACAACTTGCCGACCTTCGTCGTGCTACCAGATCACCGGGGATTTGCCTCGAACGGCCCGAAGAACTGGAACTCGGCGTTCCTTCCCGCACAGCACCAGGGCACCATTATTCGTCCCGGCACCGCCAATCCCATCGCCGACATTTTTCCGCCTAAGGGATACATTACGGCTGACAGCGATCGCGATGGATTGCGATTGCTCGATCAATTGAACCGCCGCCATGAGGCCGAGCGGGAAGGCGACTCGCGACTCGAAGCTCGGATTCGTTCCTATGAACTGGCGGCGCGCATGCAGCTGGCGGCCCCTGAGGCATTGGATATTTCGAAGGAACCAGCCTACATCAAAAAAATGTACGGTCTGGACAACGAAAAATCGCAGTGGCCGACCGAAATCAATGCGCCGGAAGAGATCAACCACTTCGGCCGCAAATGCCTGACGGCTCGTCGGCTGCTCGAGCGCGGTGTCCGTTTCGTGCAGATCTGGTCGGGTTGTGACAATGGATTCCCGCGGCGCAACTGGGATTCGCACGAGGACATCGAGCGCGACCATGGTCCGCTGGCAACAGGCATGGCCGTGGGGTCGGCAGCGTTGATCCAGGATCTCAAACAACGCGGCATGCTGGACGACACGATCGTCCTGTGGACCACAGAATTCGGACGCATGCCCTCAAGTCAGGGCGCGACTGGCCGCGACCACAACCCCTACGTGTTCACCAATTGGCTGGCGGGCGGCGGCATCGCGGGGGGCGTCATCAACGGCGAGAGCGATCAATGGGGCTACAAACCGTTGGATCGCAATAACCCGACGCAGGTATACGACATACACGCAACCATCCTGCATCTGCTGGGCATCGATCACGAACGGCTGACGTTCCGCCACAACGGCATCGATCGGCGCCTGACCGATGTGCACGGCCACGTGATTCGTGGTCTGCTGGCCTGAGTCAAAACTGCCACATTTCGTCGGCGCGTCGGCGCGCGTCGATGTTGACCTCGTCCGCGTGCCCGTGTAGTTTGCATGCCAATGAAGACATTCTATTCTCAACTCTTTACGCTGGTGGCCCTGAGCTGCGCATTTATCGGAAGCCTGGCGACGAATGCGCAGGCGAGACTGGGTGAATCGAAAGCCCAACTGGTCGAGCGTTACGGTGAACCAGTGCGAGACGAGACAGCGATCCTGCCGGGCAGTAGCGGTGCGGTGATGTTTCTCAAAGACAATGTGGAAGTTCACGTTGAATTCAAAGGCGATAAGGCCTGGATGGTTACCTATCGGACTCACGCGCTGACCTCTGAACTGGAAGTCAGTCTTCGCGATGCGAACGATGGCGAGGAAGAGATCGGGGAGTGGAGTGATCCAGTCGAGCACCTGGGGCGCAACTACTGGAGAACCGAGGACGGGAAAGTGACTGCGGTTTCTTATATTGTCGGCAGTTTAAAGGTCTTCAAGTTCTGCACGGAAGACTGTGTGGCTGCGCTCGTTGATTTGCGCAAGGAGCAGATCAATTCTGCAGTTGCTGGAGCCCCTGCTGATAACAGTGGTGCAGAGGCCAGCAGTCCTATCGAAGGCGAAGCCGAGAAGCCTGCAAAAAGCAAAAACCCTTTCTAGCCTGGATTATTCATGAGCGATCTACTGCGACTTGCAAAAGACTCCATTTGCTGCGTTGCGCGC
>JAQCER010000152.1 GCA_027618625.1 Verrucomicrobiota bacterium | reverse complement strand
CCTAATCAAGAATCAACGACTTGTCTCGCTACTTGCGTAAACCCTGCCCATCAGCGCGTCCCGGACCGTTTTTGCTTGCAACAGGTCTTGATCCATTTTTTTCCTCAATCATGATGATGATGTTTTTCACTGTGGAATTGTCCCGTTTGGCGTACTGCAACGTTTCTTCATGCAGTCGCCGAAGAAACAAGATCCTAAAAACGTGAATGGGCACGAAACTGCGAGCAGAATCTCGGGAGATTCCGTTAGCGGACGTGGAGCCCTGAATTGGAGCTGGAGCCGACTCGGTGAGGAGCGGTTCCGCGTCCGGTGGCACGCCGACGAGCCATTTTCCTCTTAGCCAAGGGCGTATTCGGCCAAGGTGGAGCCAATGCTCACTCTTGCATTCCTTGTATTCCTAATGGAGAAGGTGGCGATTCGACGGGCTCGTCGCTGTCATCGGTGGTGTCACGAAGCAGCGTTTGCGTGCCAAAAAGCAGTGCATCGTCCAGGCCGGAACGTGCGCGTTGGCTTGATGTTACTTGATCAGCCCAGGCCAGTGCTCCTTCGGCATCGGTCATGCTGATCGCACGTGAAAGTCCCTCGGCAGCCAGTGAATAGAACTGTTCCTCGGGATCGAGCTGCGCCAGGAAGGCGCTGGCCACCTCGGGATCCTGTTTCGACCATTGGAAGAAGGTCTGCATCGTTGCGGCTTCGCGCATCTTTTCGTCGGGCATCGATGACAACCAACTCAACGCAGAGAGAGGTTCCGTCGAGATCCACCGGACACCGATCCGCGATACGATATCAGAAAGGTTGCTGACATTTTCCGGATTCAATTGCGCCAGCCATTCAGCGGCATCACGCGGGGATTCGATGTTGTTGATCACGATGCCTGCGAATTGTATTTGCGCTCTTCCCTTTGGTGTTAATTCCACCCATTGCTGAGCAGCGGCGATGTCTGCCTCCGCCCATGCCTTAAGAACGGCTCCGGCCGCACGGGAGACCAGTTCGTTCTGCTCGGCAAGAGCCGACTGCATGGCAGCTTTGCCATCCAGCTTTCCCCACTCGCGATAGAACGAGGGCATCCACTTCTGCCACTGGCCAGGCTCAGACTCCATCAGGTGCCTGCGCACATCTTCGGGAGCGAACTCAGCAAGGGCAACGCTGAGATTTCGCGCGTCGTCAATCCGTTTGGGAAAACTGTTAGTAACGCGGGCAGCCTCGTCGTTTCCAACCGTAGTTACTGGCTTCGATTGACCATTCGCGATGTCGGTCCGACTGTCACATGCCAGTTGGACCACAGCCAACAGGCAACTGCCGACAAGGCAGAGGGGCATTAATTGGTGCTTCGGTGACATCATCTTTTGTTAAGGCGCGGGAATGATCCAGATATCGTTGGTGGACTGCTGCTTCAGGAACATTGAAGAGGAAGAGGAAAAGGAAGCGTTGGAAGAGGAAGAAATCTGAACTGCCCTTTTCGTCACAGCTCCCAAGGATACTGAACGTTCAGAACTGTTTAGTTTTACTATTAGTAACGATATTATCCATTTTAAAAATAGCAAATACATTTATTATAATTTTCATATTTAAGGAATACTGCTCTCTAGTCGCTTATAATCACAGTGCTACATGCTTCTATTGCGAATCTTCTCAAATTTGATTGTATAGAACCTGCCCCTGAGGATCGCTATCAGGTTAGGTTACCTCATGCGGGCGGTTGCCCTTCGGAGCCAGCGGTGGCAGGCTTGAGGATGCGCAGTCCGAATTCGGCAGCTTTCGCCCTTTTCCACATGGTGGTCGGGATCATTTTCGCGATCCATGCGGCGGGGCAGGCAAGCGTCGTCATGCTGCCCGAGAACCGGATGTTCGGAGATGCGGAAATTGAAGTTACCCTGCAATCGGAGACCCTTGGGCAAGTCATTCGGTTTACGACGGATGGGACGACCCCTGGTGTTGAAGCCGGCATGGATTACCAGGCTCCCCTTACAATCCGATCTACCACCCAGCTTCGGGCTGTAGCTGTTGGCGCCGACGGAGTCGCTGGCACAGTGGCCACTGGGAACTACATCAAGCTTGCGCCTGATCTCATCGACTACCAGTCACGCCTGCCCATTCTGGTGATCGAAAACTTCGCGGCCGGCACTATACCCGAAAAGGGATGGAACAGCACGGGGGCGGGCATCCGGCAGCTGCCCCGCCAGGCTGCTGTCTGGGCCATATTTGACCCCTCAGACACTGATGGTCAGGCGGCAATAATGAATCCTCCACAGATGCAGTCGCGCATCGGCATCCGCGGACGCGGCGCCTTCTCCACCACCTGGCGGCAGAAGGGCTACAGCGTCGAAGCATGGCAGGACGACAGCGATGAGGAACGCAAAGTAGCGCCGCTCGATTTTCCCGAGCATTCCGACTGGGTGCTGTACTTTCCGGATCCCGATCAGAACAAGGACCCCACACTGATGCACAACACCTTCATGTATGAGCTCAGCAAGCTGGCCGGCCGTTACGCCTGCCGGTTCCGCTGGATGGACGTGTTCATCAACGAGAACGGTGGGGATCTTGCACTGGCAGATCGCCGGGGCGTTTACGCGCTGCTGGAAAAAGTGTCGCGTGGCAGTGATCGGCTCGACTTTGCCCAGCTCAGCGAAGATGGCACCAGCGGCGGATGGTTGCTGAATCTCAATCGCATGGACGCGATTCCGGAAGACGGCTGGCCTGCCGAGAACGGCGCTACGCGCCCGCAATTCTTCCACACGCCAGGGCCTAATCGCCGCTCCGAAACGCCAGCGAACGTCGCCGGCCGTGGTGACGACATTCCGATTCAGAGCAATGGCTTTCTCAACTTCGATAATCCGAACGGCTACCGCATCAATGAAGCGCAACGCGCTGCGATCGAAGGTTGGTTCGTCGGGTTCGAGAACGTGCTCTATGACGACGATCTCTGGAAAGATCCCGCAGTCGGCTATCGCCAGTACGTCGACATCGACGACTTCGTGACCTACTTCGCCTTTCACAATCTTTCGCGCAATGGTGACGGCCTCTTGATCAGCATGTTTCCGTGGAAGGCCTCGTACGATGGCCGACTACGCATGGGGCCTGCATGGGACTACAACTGGAGCAGCTACGATGTTTCCGGTGGCCCGACAGGCACACGCATGCACCGCTCAGAACTCTTGTGGTATGGCCGATTGTTCCGCGATCCGGATTTTCTCCAGGCCTATATCGACAAGTGGTTTCACCTGCGTCGCACGGTGATGAGCAACGAATCCATGGCAGCCATCATCGAAGGACAAGCTGCTGAGATCGGTGATGAATTTGGCGTCGCCCAGGGTTTCCGCACCGCCGCCGCATGGCAATCCGCTCGCAGTCGCATGATCGACTGGTTACAAACCCGCGCCGACTGGCTCGATGAAGGTTACACGCAGCCGCCCGTTTTCAATCAACAAGGAGGCCACGTGCAAGCTGGCTTTCAGGTCATCGTGTCAGCAGACGAACACCCGATCTACTACACCGTCGACGGCTCGGATCCGCGAAAGTCCGGCGGGGAAATCAGCCCAGTGGCACGACTGGTAGGCGGGACGGTTCCTGTTTCGTTCGTGGATGCCGACACGCCACTCCGGGTGCACGTACCGTCGGGTGCAGCGGATGGCGAAATGTGGCGGCAACCGGATTTCGATGACAGTGCCTGGCAATCGGGCATCGGCGGTGTCGGCTTCGACAACCCCAGTGGTGGTTACGTCGATTTCATCGACACCGATGTCACCGACACCATGCGTCTGATCAATGGCTCGATCTACATCCGCATTCCTTTTCAGGTCGAATCCGCTGCGTCCGTGCTCAACCTGATTCTCGGCGTTCGCTACGATGACGGCTTCTCTGCATCCCTCAACGGCAAGCCACTCATCGCGGCCAATGCGCCTGAATCGGTTGAGTGGAATTCCGTTGCAACCAGTTCCCACCCCGATTCCGAAGCCATCCTGTTTCAAGCCTTCGAGGTCAGTGCCAGCGCCCTGCGAGAAGGTGAGAACGTGCTCGCCGTTCAGGCAATGAACAGCTCCGCATCCGGCTCCGATTTTCTCTGCGAAGTCCAGCTCGACGGTGCGGTCGCTGCCGTCGATTCCGGCTTAACGGTGAGTAGCTCCAGGCGCATCGTCGCTCGGGCGCTGGAAAACGATGACTGGAGCGCACCCACCACGGCTCAGTTTTTCGTGGGATCCGCAGTTGCCTACAGTGGAAACCTTACGTTGTCAGAAATCCACTACCATCCAGCTGAGCCGACCGGTCACGAGCTCGCCCCCGGTGACCCGGACGCCGACAACTATGAGTTTCTGGAGTTCCTCAACAAGGGAATCTCACCGATCGACGTGAGTGGTGTCCGCATTGCCGACGGCGTCAGCTTCGACTTCGGCACCGCTGCCGTGCAACTCCTCGAACCCGGAGCCAGGCTTGTCGTCGTCGCCCGTTCTGAGACCTTCCAGAAACGCTATGGCACCGGTATTCCCATCGCTGGCGAGTACACAGGTACTCTTTCTAATGGTGGAGAACGGATCGCCGTCCTGACCGAGACGGGTGACTTGTTGCAGCAGATCACGTTCGATGACGCCGCCCCCTGGCCCACCACCGCTGACGGCGGAGGCGCCAGCCTCAGCCTGGTGTCTCAGACGGCTGACATTCAATCGCCGCAGAACTGGACAGCCAGTTCCATTCCCAACGGCACTCCCGGCTCCGGCGAAGGCAGCACCTTCCCAGCCAACCCCTCCTCCGACGAAGACGGCGACGGCCTCAGCGCCCTGCTCGAGTACGCCTTCGGCACTAGCGACAGCGACCCCACAAAGGGTCCGGGCGCATTCAAAGTTCAGGTATCCCCAGACAACTTGAGCGTCTCCATCGGCGTCATCATTGATCCATCCGCTACCGGATTGTCGATTACCCTCGAACAGTCCGACGACCTCCAGATTTGGAATCCCTCCCCAGCGACAGCCATCATCGAACCAGGAAAGCAAACCTGGCAAATTCCTGCCTCCCCTGGCTCTGCCACCTCCTATCTTCGACTGCACGTTACGATCAAAAACTGAACTCGGGACGTTGTTTCCAAGTTCCAGGAGTGTGCAGGAATGTTACGCTTGTGCGCTTGTGCGGAATGGTTTGACGTATTACTCTGCCGTGGAGATGATGCGGTAGTATTGTTCTACCACCGCCGGGGAATCCGTGGGCGCAAAGAATGTCGTAGTGCCGCCGACGTCTGGAGTAATACCATCTTCCAGTTCAGTCCAGACTCGGAGGTCAGCAGTGGCTTCGATCGAATAAGAGCGGGAGGCGCGGGACGGCCAGGTGAGATTTACCCCGCCCGGATCTTTGCCGTAAGTGACTGTGCTGACTTGGAACCTCCTCGCACTGCCTCCGATTGCGCTGTTGCCGCTGGTGCCTGAAGTGAAGATAGCGGCAACCTGTTCGGGGCCGACTACACGATTCCAAATGGCCAGCTCATCGAGTTCTCCAGGAAACCAGTTCTCCCACGTGGCACCCTCTGCACCGTCGGTGGCCAAATTCGTGGTGAATCCCGAGTCGATATCCCCTACTCTGGAAATGTCCACCGTCCCCAGCTGCCGACCGTCAAGGTAGAAGGTGGCTAAGTCGTCGCGATCATGGCTGACCAGAATATGATGCCACATTCCATCGTTGATAACAGCATCGGTGGTGTCAAAATCTGCCCGTACTGACCCGTCGCCTATATTCCACTCCAAATTCCCTGCGCCATTGCCGCCATTGGAACTATTGGAACTATTGGCGGCAATTACCCAGCCAACATTCAATCCACTGTTCCAGTCTTTGTTCGAAATGATCGCTGGATCGTAGTTCGTGCCGCCATTTTCACGATTGTCGGTAAGCGGGCTGTCTGTGCGCACCCAGATCGACACAGAGAAATCTGTTGAGTCACCGAACCTCAGGGCTTCGCTATCTTCAAGCACCACATATTGACGCGGATCGGCTGTATCATCAAAAGCGAACGCTCCCCCTACGGCGCCATCGCTGTTGGAAACCGGAACACCACGAACCTCCAGTTCGATTCCGTTGCCCGAGCTGTCAGCAATAGCATCATCGAAAGAAATATAGGCGATAAGCCCATCACGAAGTGACCCATTGAAGAAACTTGCAATGCAGGTCGCCGAGGCACAGTTGGCGGCATCTTTGCCAACAAGCCTAAGAGTATAAGTGATGTTCACTTGGCTGCCTGCATCGGCATTCGGCGGGGTATCACTGTAGCTCGTTGCGTCGAGGGGTAGTTTGGCGATGGATTCGCCATCCCGCAGCAGCTCAACACCTGTGGCATCGACATTCGCCGGTGCCAGCCATGTGAGTGAAACCGTCCCTGCGGCAGCATCTTCCACACAGTCAAAATTTGCCGGACAGACTACCGCACCGGTTCCGGCAAACTGTGCCTGCACCTCGCTTTCGCTCAAATCCCGCGGCCAGAACTCAAGCTGAGTGAGCTGCCCCTCAAAGCGAATGTCATCGTTGTCGTCCAGATAGGTGCCGACGATAAATCCAGCTTCAGGTAATGGGTCATAGTCAATGGGGCCTGTCAACCCTGCCGACGCTACCGGCACTCCGTCCACATACAGCCTGATCTGAATGCCATCGTAAGTGCCGACGACAAAGTACCACTGGTCTGGCTCATAAGAACCGGGACTGGTGATATACAGGATAGATCCACGATCATCCGTGCCCACTCCCCAGCCAAAACGGTCGTTAGAAAGTGTGTGCAGGGTATACCCGGATTCGACCGCTCCAGTATCGAACAAATACCCGGCGATCCCGGCGTAGTCACCGAAGAATGCTGGCCTAACCCACGCCGCAACCGTTACTCCGCCGGTGGGACGCAGCACGGGATCCTCGCCGAATTCAATCCATCCATTGTCGATGGTGAATTCGACACCCTTGCCGAGAATTGAAGTATCCACCCAGGCGTCTTCATCAATATCCACAAATGTTCCATTGATCGATCCGCTTCCTGAATCAGCGACATTCGTGCCCCTCCCTTCGTCAAATTCCCAGCGCGCGGTTTCGCCAATGTTCCCCGCTGTTGTGAAGCTCCACACATCGCCCTCCACTTTCACATCGCCTGCCTTAATGGTGTCGACGCTCCAAAAATAAGTCGTCCCGCCATCGAGCCCGGCTACCTCGAAACTCGGCAGCGCAAGACTTGTACGCTGATCCCCTGCGGTAGGCGGAGTGGTTCCTAGATACACTTCGTAAGATTGAGCATCCGGATCGCCGCGCCAG
>JAQCER010000151.1 GCA_027618625.1 Verrucomicrobiota bacterium | reverse complement strand
CGCACAGATCAGACAGCTCTCTGGTATGCGAGGTCTGATGACCAAGCCGGACGGCTCGATTATTGAGACGCCAATTACTGCAAACTTCCGTGAAGGTTTGAATGTAATGCAGTACTTCATCTCTACCCACGGTGCTCGTAAAGGTCTGGCGGATACAGCGCTTAAAACGGCTAACTCCGGGTACCTGACTCGTCGACTTGTTGACGTTGCCCAGGATCTGGTTATCACAGAAGTTGATTGTGGTACTGATAAAGGTATGCGCATAACCGCTGTGATTGAGGGCGGCGACGTTGTCGAGGCAATCGGTCACAGAGTCCTTGGGCGGGTTGCGGCAGAAGATGTCATGACCTCTGACGGCAAAGACGTGCTGTTAGCCAGGGGCACGATTATCGATGAGGAACTTGCCGACCTTATCGAAGGCTCCGGTATCGATGAAATGATCGTACGTAGTCCGATTACCTGTGAAACACGATATGGCATATGTACTAAATGCTATGGTCGTGATCTGGGTCGTGGTCATATTATTAACATTGGTGAAGCTATTGGTGTTATTGCTGCCCAGTCAATTGGTGAGCCAGGAACACAGCTCACCATGCGTACGTTCCACATTGGTGGTGCGGCGTCCAGAGCAACAGCGATCGACAATGTTCAGGTGAAACACGCGGGTAATATCCGTCTTCATAACCTTAAGACGATCACCAAGACCAACGGTGATCTGGTTGCGGTATCCCGTTCCGGCGAGATTGCGGTCTCTGATGACGAAAGCGGCCGGGAGCGAGAACGATACAAGCTGCCTTACGGTGCTGTACTGAAGAAAGGCGAAGGCGAACACGTCGAATCTGGCGAAATCGTTGCAAACTGGGATCCGCACACTCACCCGATTGTCTCTGAGGTTCAGGGTAATGTCGTGTTTGAGGGTATGGAAGAAGGCATCACGATTCGAAGAGTGACTGATCAACTGACCGGTTTGACCAGCATCTCCACCATCGATCCGAAGGATCGACCAAGTGCGGGTAAGGATATCAGGCCAGCAGTTCGCCTGGTGGACGACAAGGGTGAAGCATTGAACCTCGCAGGTACGGATGTGCCGGCTCACTACTTTATGGAAGCAAACGCTATTCTTGGTCTGGAAGACGGGGCCCATATCGAGGCGGGTGACGTCATTGCCCGTATTCCCCAGGAAGGCTCAAAAACACGTGATATCACGGGTGGTTTGCCGCGGGTTGCCGATCTCTTCGAGGCACGAAAGCCGAAAGAGGCAGCAGTACTGGCAGAAATTACCGGTACCGTTAGTTTTGGTAAGGAAACCAAAGGTAAGCGCAGGCTTGTGATTACACCGCAAGACACGAGTGAGTTGCCGGAAGGTTCAGATCACTACGAAGTGCTGATTCCCAAGTGGCGTCACATGACGGTATTTGAGGGTGAGCATGTAGAGAAAGGTGAAGTTGTATCTGACGGACCCGAGAACCCCCATGACATTCTCAGGTTGAAGGGTGTTTCGGCACTTGCCAACTACATCGTTAAGGAAGTCCAGGACGTTTACCGTCTGCAGGGTGTAGGTATCAATGACAAGCACATTGAAGTGATTGTTTGCCAAATGCTCAGGAAGGTAGAGGTAACGCAACCTGGCGACTCAGTCATGATCAAGGGCGAGCAGGTTGAATATACCCGCTTCCTCGAAGCGAACGATGGCCTTCGCGCTGACAGCAAGGTTGAGGTTAAGGGACAGCGAGTACTGCTCGGTATCACCAAGGCAGCCCTGGCAACAGAATCCTTTATCTCAGCGGCTTCGTTCCAGGAAACCACACGGGTACTCACGGAAGCAGCCGTTACCGGCAAGCGTGATCACCTTCGTGGGTTGAAGGAAAACGTGATTGTTGGTCGCTTGATTCCAGCCGGTACCGGTCTGAAATACCATGAAGATCGCAAGAAGAAGCGTGAAGCCGGTGTAGAAGGAAGCACAGTTAGCGCCAGTGAAGTAGAACAGGCGCTTTCAGAAGCATTTAACTCCAGCGAAGCAAGTTAAAGCCAGGTTCGGTGTCGGAGTAACACTTTACTCCGACACCGGTTACCCCTAGAATGCGCCCCTCGCGGAACCAGCCCAATGGTTGGTTGTCGAAAAAATACAGGAGAATACAGAGTTATGGCCAGAATCAACCAATTGGTTCGAAAGCCAAGAAAACGTAAGATCGCCAAGAGCGACGTGCCTGCGTTGCAAGCCAGCCCCCAAAAAAGAGGCGTTTGCACACGTGTCTATACGACTACACCGAAAAAACCGAACTCGGCGCTACGTAAAGTCTGTCGTGTCAGATTGACCAATGGATTTGAGGTCACCTCATACATTGGTGGTGAAGGCCATAACCTGCAGGAACACTCGGTTGTTCTCATCAGGGGTGGTCGGGTTAAAGACTTGCCGGGTGTTCGATACCACACGGTTCGTGGAACGCTGGATACCACTGGCGTTGGCAACCGAATGCAAGGTCGGTCCAAGTACGGAACCAAGAAGCCAAAGTCCTAGAAACTTCTTGAAATTTCCTTTCAGGAAATTTCGTAAAGTTTCTTGGATCCCGACCGAAGCAGAGGGACCTGATACCACGGCACTGGCCAAACACCAGTGTCTAAACCGAGATCCCTCGGCTAACGCTCGGGATCTAAGAATTTCTAAGAGTAAGGCCGGGCGTTATGCCCGATTAACCTGAAGAGGAAGTAACCATGCCTAGAAGAAGAATTCCACCGAAAAGGGATATCCTCCCTGATCCAAAGTACGGAAACGTCACGCTTGCCAAATTCATGAACCACGTAATGGTTAGTGGCAAGAAAGCTGTTGCAGAAAAGATTGTCTATGGTGCGCTGGAGCGCGTCAAAGAACGTGGAGCCGCAGACCCCATTGAGGTTTTTGACGCCGCGCTGGAAGCGATTGCGCCTTCTGTTGAGGTGAAATCTCGACGAGTTGGTGGTGCAACCTACCAGGTTCCCGTTGAAGTCAGACCTTCCCGTCGTAATGCCCTTGCCATGAGATGGCTTGTTGATTCAGCACGAAAGCGTGGTGAAAAATCCATGTCTCAGCGACTGGCCGGTGAGTTGATGGAAGCGGCTGAAGGCCGTGGCTCCGCTGTTCGAAAGCGTGAAGATACGCACAGAATGGCAGAAGCGAACAGGGCTTTCGCTCACTATCGATTCTAGCGACTACCTCTTAGCGGAGTTACCGTGCCTAGAGAAACACCCATCAAGCGATATCGAAATATCGGTATTGTCGCTCACGTCGACGCTGGTAAAACAACGACAACGGAACGCGTCCTGTTCTACACCGGACTTTCCCACAAGATAGGGGAAGTCCACGACGGTGCAGCAACCATGGACTGGATGGAGCAGGAGCAGGAGCGTGGCATTACGATCACGTCCGCCGCAATCACGACATTCTGGCAGGGTACGCAAGGCCAGTTCGATCAGCACAGAATTAACATCATCGATACGCCCGGTCACGTTGACTTCACGATCGAAGTGGAGCGTTCACTGCGGGTGCTTGATGGTTCAGTTGTTGTGTTTTGTGCCACCTCCGGGGTAGAGCCACAATCGGAAACAGTCTGGCGTCAGGCCAACAAGTATGAAGTACCGAGGCTGGTATTCGTCAACAAAATGGACCGTGCAGGGGCAGACTTCCTGCGAGTCGTAGGCCAGATTGAGCAGCGACTGGGCTCGACGCCGGTGTGTCTGCAGCTTGCCATCGGGGCCGAAGAGCATTTCAAAGGGGTCATCGATCTCGTTAAAATGAAAGCCATCTACTGGAATGAAGCTGATCTGGGGCTGACATTCGAAGAGGCGGATATTCCGGAAGACCTGGTCGCACAGGCCGAAGAGTATCGTGAAAAACTTATCGAAGCTGCTGCTGAAGCCAGTGACGAGCTGACGGAAAAATACCTTGAAGGTGGTGAATTCACCAGTGAGGAAATCAAGCAGGGTATCCGGCAACGTACCATTGCTAACGAGATTGTTCCCGCACTTTGTGGTTCAGCCTTTAAGAACAAGGGTGTCCAGACAATGTTGGACGCCGTCATTGAATATTTACCAGCACCGGATGAAGTGAAGGCCATCACAGGCTTTGTCGGGGATACCGAAGAAGTAGCAGAAAGACATGCGAATGATGAAGAGCCGTTTTCAGCTCTGGCCTTCAAGATTGCCACAGATCCTTTCGTTGGCGCGCTGACCTTTTTCCGGGTCTATTCAGGTGTTCTGGCATCAGGGGATTCCGTGTGGAACCCGATCAAGGGTAAAAAGGAACGTATTGGGCGAATGGTCCAGATGCATGCAAATGACAGAAAGGAGATTAAAGAAGTCCGGGCTGGAGACATCGCTGCGGCTATCGGTCTTAAGCTGGCGACCACGGGCGATACACTTTGTGATGAAGGTAAAGTCATTACGCTGGAACGAATGGAGTTTCCAGAGCCCGTGATTCATGTAGCGGTAGAGCCCAGAACACAAGCTGACCAGGAAAAGATGGGCATCGCACTAGGTAAGCTCGCGGCCGAAGACCCATCGTTCAGGGTTCACACTGACCCGGAAAGTGGCCAGACCATTATTGGCGGCATGGGTGAACTGCACCTGGATATTATTGTCGATCGAATGAAGCGTGAGTTCGGTGTTGAGGCAAACATCGGGAAACCGCAAGTTGCCTATCGTGAAACGATTCGCGAAACCGTAAATTCAGAAGGCAAGTTTGTTCGGCAAACGGGTGGTCGGGGACAGTACGGTCATGTGTGGATTAGAATCGAGCCTCTCGAAGGTGATGGTTATGAGTTTGTTGACGAGATTGTTGGCGGTGCCGTACCCCGGGAATACATCAGCGCGGTAGAAAAAGGAATCCAGGATCAATTATCGAATGGCGTATTGGCCGGCTACCCTCTTCAGGGTGTGAAGGCGACGTTGTATGACGGTTCTTACCACGATGTTGATTCCAGTGAAGTTGCTTTCAAGGTAGCAGGTTCGATGGCCATGCGAGCTGGTGCACTGGATGCGAGGCCTGTTCTGCTTGAGCCGATAATGAATGTTGAAGTGGTCACACCGGAAGAATATTACGGTGATGTTGTTGGTGATCTGAACCGTCGCCGAGGCATTGTGCAGGGCATGGAAGATGTGCCCGCCGGTAAGGCAGTGAGGGCTGAAGTCCCACTCGCGGAAATGTTTGGTTATGCGACAGATATGAGGTCTGCAACGCAGGGTAGAGCCAATTTTTCCATGGAGTTTTCAAAGTACAGTGAAGTTCCCGACAGTATCGCCGAAGCGGTGATCAGCCGAACTGGCTAACTGGCGGTGAAAAAAGAGAAACCAAGTGTTATGGCTGGTGAAGTGCCAGCCATAATTTTAAAGGTAGATGAGGTTAGTCAGCGCTAACTTCATGTTTAATTTCCGTGGTCACGGCGACATTCGCGCAGGCCGCTTTCCCAAGTGAGATCGAGGTAAAAATGTCTAAGGAAAAATTTGAGCGGACAAAGCCGCACGTAAATGTAGGAACCATTGGTCACGTTGACCATGGTAAGACGACGCTGACGGCGGCGATTACCAAGGTCTGTGCAGAAAAATGGGGCGGTACATTTTCGGCGTTCGATGCAATTGATAATGCGCCGGAAGAAAGAGAGCGTGGTATCACGATTTCGACGTCGCACGTTGAGTATGATTCACCGAATCGACACTACGCACACGTAGACTGTCCTGGCCACGCTGACTATGTGAAGAACATGATCACGGGTGCGGCGCAGATGGACGGAGCGATTCTGGTGTGTTCAGCAGCGGATGGTCCGATGCCCCAGACACGAGAGCACATTTTGCTGTCGAAGCAGGTCGGTGTTCCTTACATCATTGTGTTCCTGAATAAAGCGGACATGGTTGATGATGAAGAGCTGGTAGAGCTGGTTGAAATGGAAGTACGAGAGTTACTTGACCAGTACGATTTTCCGGGCGACGACACACCGATCATTATCGGTAGTGCACTGAAAGCGCTGGAAGGTGATGAATCAGAGATTGGCGCACCGGCGATTATTAAGCTGGTAGAAACGCTGGATTCCTACATCCCAGAGCCTACGAGAGACATAGACCGACCATTTTTGATGCCGATTGAAGACGTATTTTCTATCTCAGGTCGTGGCACGGTTGTCACGGGCCGAATTGGTCGCGGCATTGTGAAGGTTGGCGCGGAACTTGAGATCGTTGGCATCCAGGCGACGCAGAAGACGACGTGTACGGGTGTAGAGATGTTCCGCAAGCTGCTTGACGAAGGTCGTGCAGGGGAGAACGTTGGTGTTCTTCTTCGTGGTACGAAGCGGGAAGAAGTAGAGCGTGGCCAGGTACTGGCGGCGCCGGGTTCCATCACCCCGCACACGAAGTTCGAAGGTGAGGTTTACGTGTTGTCGAAAGATGAAGGTGGTCGTCATACGCCATTCTTCAAAGGCTACAAGCCGCAGTTTTTCTTTGAGACGACGGATGTGACGGGTTCTTGTGAGTTACCGGAAGGTACCGAGATGGTGATGCCTGGGGATAACGTGACGATGGTAGTTAATCTGATTGCCCCGATTGCGATGGAAGAAGGCCAGCGTTTTGCTATCCGCGAGGGTGGACGAACCGTTGGAGCAGGTGTGGTAACGAAGATATCTGAATAGCGCAGCTATTCAGATATCCCGACCGAAACATAAACGAAGCACTAGGCCAGTAGCTCAATTGGCAGAGCAGCGGTCTCCAAAACCGCAGGTTGGGGGTTCGATTCCCTCCTGGCCTGCCACATGCTTCGGTTCCCGCAAGGGGGCAGGAATTCGAGAAATGTTTGATTAAAAGATTTGTAGATGAGTAGCAAAGCGGAAGCAGGTGAGTATCAACTGGACAGCCTGAAATGGTTGGTGGTTCTGGTAATAGTAGCGGGGGGCATTTATGCCAACTCCTACTATGCTGCGATTGAACCCTTGTTTCGCGCACTCGCCGGTGTTCTGATCGTTGCGGTTGCAGTAAGTGTTGCGTTGCAGACCGAGAAGGGTGCCTGGGCTTGGGATCTCGCCAAGGAAGCGCGAGTAGAAGTCAGAAAAGTTGTTTGGCCAACGACGCAGGAAACAACACAGACCACGTTAGTCGTCGTGGGTGTTGTTATAGTTGTGGCGTTGATTCTCTGGGGACTGGACTCAGGTTTGAGTTGGGGCGTCCGGGGCGTAATTGGTTAGGGAGTAGAAGTTGAGTAAACGCTGGTATGTAGTGCACGCCTACTCGGGATACGAGAAGCAGGTGATGCGAGCGTTAAGA
>JAQCER010000150.1 GCA_027618625.1 Verrucomicrobiota bacterium | reverse complement strand
AGGCGCTGGTTCGAGGGCGCTGGCCCCGGAAAGGACGCGGAAGAAGGCGGCGGTTCGGTCGGTTTCGACATCGAGCGATGTTTGGTCCGAGAGGTCGCCGGCAGGCATCCATGTTCTGAGGTCTTCGCTCCACTCGACGAGGTAAGGCGCGCGCCCACCTGTCCATGCCAGCGAGAATGTCTTCCCGTTCAACTCAGCCTGGGTAATCAACAACGTCTCGAAGGCTTCCAGATTGAACAGCGGATAGCTTGCAGCGGTGAAGTCTGCGCCAGCGAACATGGGGTCATCGAGAATGCCCCCAGAACCGACGGCGTTAAACCCAGCATGCAGAGCGACCGTTCCGTTCTCGGCGGTTCCGGTATCGGGTGCCGCTTGGCCGAAGAAGGCGGTGTTCGCTGGGGTCTCATCATTGACCTCAGTTCCGGCATCGTAGACTTGGTTGCCAAGGCGAAGAACCGAACTTCCGATGAAGTTGCCGGCGCCGTCGAACAAGGTGTGGGCCATGGGATCACTATTGCCGATGAAGGCGTCATTGCTCGGGATAATCATGGAAGCGAAGCTGAGGTATCGGTGCTTGGGATTATTGGCATCCAGCGTGAAGGTGACTTCGGCGGTGTCACCCGGAGCAAATGGAGGAATCCCCTGCTCGCTGGCGACGGTGGTGTCGAACCCAGCTCCGGCATGTGCCAGGAAGATTTCGCTGAGAGGAGCGGTGTTCCCGTCTTCAGCGATCCGCTCCAAGCCACTGGAGACGGTTTCACCTTGATTGAAGAGTTCGAAGCTACCGTCGTGAACACCAAGCCAGACTGGAGTCAAGAAGACGCCGTTTTCGGGTGCATTGTTGACCAGTGTGAACGTGACCGAAACCGGCTTCGGACGCACGAGCTCGACGCTGACATTGGCGACGGAGTATCCCTCGGCAGTGAAGTCTGCGCCAGCGAACTTGGAGTCGGCAAGAATGCCGCTGTCGGCCAATGGCTTGAATCCGGGATGAGGCATGACGACTCCGCCTTCGGCGACGCCCGTGTCAGGTGTAGCCTGTCCAAAGAAGGCGGTGTTCGCAGGCAGCTCGTCGTTTGTCTCTGTTCCAGCGTCGAGCACCTGCGCCCCGAGGACGTCGATGTTCAGCGGCATGAAGCCACCTGCGCCATTGAAGAGTTGGTGTGCGGTGGGATGGCAGTTGGCAATGAAGGCATCGTTGCTGGGAATGATCATTGATGCGTAGCTGAAGTAGCGGCTCATCGGTGAGTTGGCGTCGATGGTGAAACGCTTGGTGACTGTAGCACCAGGTGCGATGGGCCCGATGCCGTCGAGAACGCCATCGCTGCCTGCTCCGGAGGCCAGGAATTCGCTACTGAGCCGCCCTGGGTTTCCATCTTCGGCGATGCGCTCCAGGCCTGCTGATGCGGCGACGCCGGAGTCGTAGGTATCGACTCCACCATCGTGAAAGGCGACCCACACTGGGGTAAGATAGGTGCCCGCGTCCGGAGCGGTGTTAGTCACTGTGACGAAGACGTCGACGAGTTCGGGTTGGAGCAGTTCGACTTTGAACGTCCCAATCTTGTAGTCGTTGCCGGTGAAGTCTGCGGCGGAGAACATCGCGTCATCGAGAATGCCTCCCATGCCTTTGGCTTTGAAGCCGGGATGGGTGCTCACGGTGCCGTTCTCAGCAACGCCGGTGTCTGGCACGGCCTGGCCGAAGAAGGCGGTATTGGCCGGAAGCTCGTCGTTCACTTCGGTGCCGGCATCGCGCACGACCGACCCGAGAACATCGAATTCGATCGGCTGGAAGGTGCCGTTGTCATCGAACAAGCGGTGAGCGTGAGGGTCTCCGTTGGCGAAGAAGGCGTCGTTGCTGGGAATGACCATTGAGACGTAAGAGAAGAATTGGCTCTGAGCCGAATTCGCATCAAGCGTGAAGGTCATGCTCGTCGAGGAGCCTGGGCCGATCGGGCCGGCTTCGTTCAGCACGCCGTCGGCGCTGCCGGCGTTTGCGGCACTGAATTCTTCGCGAAGTGGGCCGGGGTTTCCGTCTTCGGCGATGCGCTCGAGACCCACGGAAGCGGCGACACCTTCGTCATACGTATCGAAGCTGCCATCGTGAAAGCCAACCCAGGGTGGCGTGGCGAAGGTGCCGTTCACCGGTGCGGCGCTGGTAAAGGTGACGCGTACGTTCATCGGTGCGGCAAAAACTTGCTCGATCTTCACGGTGGCGATCTCGTAACCGGCGGCTGTAAAATCACCGGCGCTGAACATGGCATCGTCGAGAATGCCTCCCATGGCTGCGGCCTTGAAACCGGGATGGACTGTGTTGACTCCGTTTTCGGCGACGCCAGTGTCCGGTGCGGCCTGGCCGAAGAAAGCGGTGTTGGCGGGAAGCTCGTCGTTCACTTCGGTGCCAGCGTCATTGACGGCGCTGCCAGCGATCGTGAATTCGGCGGGGATGAAGGTGCCTTCGGCATCGAAAATCGCGTGAGCCACGGGATCGCCGTTGGCGACGTAGGCGTCGTTGCTCGGGATGACCATGGAGGCGTAGCTGAAGTAGCGGCTCATCGGTGCGTTCGCATCGATGGTGAAAATCTTGCTGACGGAAGCGCCGGGAGCGATTGGGCCAATGGCATTGAGCACGCCATCAGTTGTTCCGGCACCAGAGGCCAGGAACTCGCCTCTCAGCGTGCCAGGATTTCCGTCTTCGGCAATGCGCTCGATTCCAGGACTGGAGGGAGATCCGCCATCGTAGGAATCGAAGCCGCCGTCGTGGAAGCCAACCCAAGGCGGCGTGAGAAACGTCCCATTGGAAGGAGCTTTGTTGATCACGGTGACGCGCACATTGATGAAGTTTGGCTCCGCAGGCACGTTGGAAAACTGACCCAGGTCAGGTTCGCCCACGCTCCAGTTCTCGGGAGAAAATGGATTGGCACCGGTGAGTTTCAGCGACTGATCAGAATTTGGAGCAGGGGCAAAGCTGGCCGTGCCACTCCAGATGCCGGCATCGGTGGCCACACCTGCGCGGCCAATGTTCGGCGCAGAGCCCCATTTGAGTCCACTGAGGATCTCCGTGGCACTGCCGAAGTTTCGCTTGCGATAGAGCCAGAGATCGGAATCAGCTGCGTTGAGCCCCGCAACGGTGAAGACTTTGGACTCACCTGCTGCGAAGACCGTTCCGTTAGGGATGCTCGTCGCGTAGTTGAATTGGTGACAGAACGGAAAGTCGCTATCGAGCGTCACCGCAGCGGATCCGACATTAGTGACTTCGACTTGATTTGAACTTGGCGCCCACTTCAGTGATCCAGAGGTTCTCGTCGCCGAGAGCGGCATCGCTATCAGGCACCGTAGCCACGAAGAGTGCGAGGCCACTCGTCGCGTGGCCAAAAATTCGGCAAAAGTTAGAGTATTGGTTATCAGTTAGTTGCATGTCTTCACAATTTCGGAGTGACGACTGCACGTGTTCGTATCTTTCGTGCAGGCACCCGCGTGCGACCGATGCAACCGACCGTCTATTCCCCAAATTGCATTCAGGGTTCGAAATTAGATTTTTCGAAGTCGTGGAATAAACCTACAAGAGCCCAAAACGATGAGGTGCGGTGCCAAGGTTCCATGCGGTGAGAGGCAAGGTGGTGGGTGCAAATCAAGCCTGCTGGGAGAGTCGCGAGCGCACTCCGAAACACGGGATATTGAAGGAGTGAGTAGAGTGGGCAATCGTTTGTGGGCAATCGTTTTAAGGCGTTATTCGCGATCCGACTTGGTGATTTGCACTCGCAAGGCGGCAAGATCTTTTTCAATGCGTCCGAGGAGTGCCGTGACCTCGGGATCCTGTGTGGGCTCTGGGAGGACGGACAGCTCCTGCATCGTTGAGACAATGATCCCAATGAAGAGGTTGAGGATGGTGAAGGTGGCGATGATGATGAATGGGACGAAAAATGCCCACGCCCATGGATGCACTTCCATCACCGGTCGCACAATTCCCATGGACCAACTTTCCAGTGTCATCACTTGGAAAAGTGAATAGAGGCTTTTGCCCAGCGAGCCGAACCAATCCGGGTGAGTCTCTCCAAAAAGCTCGGTGGCAAGGACGCCGGTGGTGTAAAAGAAGATCGCCATGACAGCCATGACCCCGCTCAGCCCTGGAATCGAATGCAGGAATGCGGCGACTACTTGCCTCAACTGTGGCACCACGGTGAGCAGGCGTAGCACCCGCAGGACACGCATTGAGCGAAGAACCGCCCATGGGCCGGCACCGGGCACGAGGGCGATCGCGACAACGGCGAAGTCAAAAATGTTCCAACCGTTCTTCCAGAAATGACCGCGGTAGGCCAGCAGCTTTGCGATCAATTCGACGAGAAACACCAGCAGGCATAGTTTGTCGATCACTTGCAGTGCCGTGCCGAATTTCTCCATGATGCCGGGATCGGTTTCCATGCCGAGGATGGCGGCGTTCACCAAAATGACGACAACCACGAAATGTTGAAAAGGCTGAGACTCCACGCGTCTCACCAGTTCACGTCTCCAAGCCGGGGCGTTTTCCCTTTCCAGTGCATTCATCAGGTCATCTTCACTCATCATAGGGCAGTTTCACCAGCAAAGTTCGTTCCGCAAGTATTGTCAGCATTGTGGATGGTCGTCGAAATTGCTTGGCAAGCGGAGAAGCGATATTGTAAAAGAGCTGCATGAGCGGCTTGCCAGAACGACACAGATCGCAGACGGGGACGGACGGTCTCACGTTCCACTTGCTGACGTTATCAGGCTTCGTACTCGGGATGGGAGTCTTCGCTCGGTCATGCTTGGTGAGGTGGAGGGAAGCCAAGCCAAGCCAAGCAACAACATGATTGCTGCGGCGGGCTACAAGATTTGGAAATCAGTGCTTTTCCTTGATCGAAGAGTCGGTATAGCTTTCCCGCATTGAAGTTTGTGCCATCGAAAACGCTTTTGTGGATTGCCGGGCTGGTGGTGGTGCCGCTTTTCGGAGCGATGACCTTTTTTCCGGGGCTGCGGCCGTTGCTGCTGCTTGGATTGCTCGTGCTGGCGGTGGTTTGTGTCCTGGATCTGCTGGTATCGATGCGGGTATTGGCTGGGGTAACGGTGGAAGCTCCAAATCGACTGCATGCGACTGCTGGCCGCGACTTTGAAATCCCGCTGAGGTTCGCAAATCGAAGTGGGTCAGCGCTGGCGATTCGCATGGGACTTGGATTTGGCGACGCCTTTCGGCCGACTGTTCCGATCCTTGATGTGCAGCTTGGTAAAGCGAAAGCGATCACCAAGCGGACGTGGCTGGTGACGGCATTGCGACGCGGCAAATATGCCTTTGCTGCGATCTACACCGAGGCGCTGTCCCGCTTCAGTCTCTGGGACGTGCGACGGGAGTTGGCGGTGAATATCGAAGTGCGGGTCTATCCAGATTTGCGATCGGAGAGGCGCGGACTGGCTGCTTTCTTCTTGCGGCGCGGCGCGCACGGGATGCAGCCGCGGCCACAACTGGGGAAGGGCCGCGAGTTCGAGCAACTGCGCGAGTATGCACCGGGTGACGACTATGGCGATATCTACTGGAAAGGAACGGCGCGAAGGGGCTATCCCACCACTAAAATGTTTCAGGTCGAGCGCACGCAGGAGGTCTACGTTGTCATTGATCACTCGCGCCTGAGCGGTCGAGAAATCCGGGTGCCGGTGCCGAAAGTCCCCGGTGCTATGGAAGATCAGGAGTTTCATGTGGGAGGAGAATTCACAGTGACCACTCAACTTGAAAAATACCTGCAGGCTGCGCTGGTGCTGGGCACTGTCGCGGAGCAACAGGCGGATCTTTTCGGGTTGATCACGTTCAGTGATCAGGTTGACCATTTTGTAAGATCAAAAAATGGACGGCAACACTTCGACAGCTGCCGCGATGCGATCTATGCGCTGCAACCGGAGCTGGTATCGCCCAACTACGACGAGCTGATCATCTTCATCCGCAAGCATTTGACGCGTCGTGCATTGATTATCGTGCTCACCGACCTGAGCGATCCGGTGGCAGCGGAAAGTTTCTACGAAATGGTGCAGCTGGTGTCGCGCCAGCACCTTGTGCTCGTCAATATGATACGTCCCGAGGCCGCGCTGCCCGTGTTCAGTAGTAGCGCCGGCGTTGCGACGTCGCGTGATCTTTACGATCGGCTCAATGGACATTTCCACTGGTCGGAACTTCAGGAAATCGATCAAATGTTGCGGAGTTGTGGCGTGCAATTTGCACTGCCGGAGAGCGGCGAACTGACGCTCGAGACCGTTAACCACTACATGCAAATCAAAAGTCGACAGCTGCTGTGATCCTCGATCTTGAAAGTTTCATTACACGCGAGCGCCCGTTCTGGGACGAACTCGAATCAATGCTCAAGCGTGAGAGTCTGGTAACCCGTAGTGACAGCGAGGAGTCGCTCACGCGCATCCGCCGGTTTCATTATCTTTACAAGCGCACCGCCGCAGATCTGGCGAAGCTACAGACGTTTGCGTCCGAGCCGGAGCTGCGCCAGTACCTGGAAGGCTTAATCGCACAAGCCTACACTCGCCTCCACGGCAATGCCGAGACGTCAGGGAGATTCCGTCCGTTGCACTGGTTCTTCCACGTGTATCCGCGCGCGTTTCGCCGCCACGCTGGAGCGTTCTGGCTGGCTTTCTGGATTTCGGTTGCAGGAGCGTTGTTCGGAGCATTCGTCATCTCTCAGGATACTGACAACAAGCTGCGATTGCTGCCGTCGCAGTTCGGCCACTTGATTCAGAGTCCGACCGAGCGGGTGAAAACCGAGGAAGCAAACGCTTTGAATCCTGAAAAAGACGAGCACCGGGCACCCTTTTCGGCGCAGTTGATGAACAATAACATTCGCGTCGCGATCAATGCGATGGCGTTCGGGATCCTGTTCGGAATCTTCACAGTGGTTTTACTCTTTTACAATGGCATCGTGCTCGGGCTGGTCGGCTATGAGTACATCGCCGACGGGCAGTCCGAGTTTCTCGCTGGTTGGCTGTTGCCGCATGGAGTTCCTGAGCTCACTGCGATATTCATGGGTGGGCAGTGCGGATTGATTCTTGCGCGCGCCGTGATTGGCTGGGGAACCAGTTTGACGATGCGCGATCGCTTTCACGCGATCCGCGATGATCTGGTTGTGTTAGTGATCGGCTTCTGTATCCTGCTGGTTTGGGCGGGAATCATCGAGGCCTATCTGTCCCAGACGCACGAGCCAGCGATTCCGTACTCGCTGAAGATCGGATTTGGCCTGACGGAGCTGGTGGTGATGGTTGCCTATCTCTACCTCTCGGGAAGGGGAG
>JAQCER010000149.1 GCA_027618625.1 Verrucomicrobiota bacterium | reverse complement strand
CTCGTATGCCGCCTTGTTGTTTCCAAGGATCACTTGGTCGTCCAGCTGCGTCGAAAATTTTTCCCGGAAGCTGTTCACGTCCTCGAGCGTGAAAAAATAGTGATTACCGTCAAGATAGGGCGACTTCATGTAGTTCTCCAAGACGCGCTTGGAGATTTCGTTGTCGAAATCTTTGCGGCTATAGTGCTGGTATTGCAGCATATTCGCCACATACATGCCCACCTTGCCGTAGCTCGCGGTCTCCTGTGCCTGGCCCCAGGCTGCGGAGAATATGCACATGGACAACAATGCCCCAACGGCCGAAAGTGGGGAACGGGCGAAATTCTTCATAGTTTTAAATGTTACGATCAGCAAGGAATCACAGATTCATTCCCCGGACAAGCGCCGCCGACGGTCGGCTTTAGCTTGGAATTCATCTGGAAACTGTCCGGTAAGGCAGCTTAAAAGTCTATAACTTTTAGGCATTCACCAACAAATTATGTTAACCACCAAGACCTTTTGCGGCGGAATCTGCCAAACGAACGGCTACGCGCTCCAATGCCCAGACGGCACAATTGCCGTCGACGCCCCTGAGGGAATGCACCTCTGGCTTAGGGATAACCAATTATTCCCCAGGGCCTCACTCACTTGCACTTCGACCACGTGATGGATGCCGCCGCAATCGCCGAAAGCTTCGCCTGCCCAGTGTTCGCCCACAGCGAATTGACCTCCGATTTGCATCTGGGTGATCTGTTCTCCCAAGTCACCGGGGCGAAAATCGACATCGCGCCATTCGCAGTGACTGAAAAACTGGAGGGTAGAACGACGATGACCGCCGCAGGAGCAAATTTCGGAGTCCTCCACGTGCCAGGTCACTCGCCAGACAGCGTCTGTTTTTACCTGCAGGATGAAGCAATTCTGTTCGCGGGGGATACATTGTTCCAATCGGGAATTGGCCGATCAGACTTTCCCGGAGGCAATGGCCGCCTGCTCATCACCGGAATCCGCGAGAAAATCCTGGCCCTTCCGAAAACCACACGGGTCTACCCCGGCCATGGGGATAGCACCACGGTCACGGCCGAGCGGATCAAAAATCCCTACCTGGAATAGGGTCTCGGCAGGGCCAATTACGATTTTGCAGTTTCCAAGAATCGCGATCGACGCTAACGATGGCGCTCGATGAGTAGCAGCCTTATGAGCAGTAGCCTTTACACCCCTTCCCCCGATCGTTATGACGGACGCATGCCCTACCGCAAGTGCGGCAAGTGGGGGCTGAAGCTCCCGGCCCTCACGCTTGGCTTCTGGCACAACTTTGGTGGCCCGGACGCGACAGAAAACCAGCGCCAAATGGTGCATATGGCGTTCGACTGCGGCATCACCCACTTCGATCTGGCGAACAACTACGGCCCGCCCTATGGCAGCGCCGAGATCAACGCCGGGCGGATTTTGAAAGATCTGCCTCGCGACGAAATCCTGATCACCACGAAGGCTGGTTACGACATGTGGGACGGGCCCTACGGCGAGTGGGGATCGCGCAAGTACATCACTGCCAGTGTCGACCAGTCTCTCAAGCGGCTCGGGGTTGACTACGTCGACCTTTTTTACAGTCATCGATTCGATCCAGACACTCCGCTGGAGGAAACCCTGGGAACCCTGAACTCGATCGTTGAGCAGGGCAAAGCACTCTACGCTGGCATCAGCAGTTACAGTTCTGAGCAAACCCGCGAAGCGATCGAAACCTGCCAGCAGAATCGCTGGGCACCCATCGTCATCCACCAGCCGAACTATTCGATGTTCAATCGCTGGATCGAGAAGTCGCTGCTCGCCCTGACAGACGAGTTGGGATTCGGCGTTATCGCATTTTGCCCGCTGTATCAGGGCCTACTGACCAACAAGTATCTCAACGGCATCCCCGAGGCGTCGCGTGCGGCCACAACTGATGGCTTGCTGCGGAACGAAGAATTAGCCGACGGAGTGCTGAACGTGATCCGCGAGCTGAACAGCATCGCGGGTGACCGGGGACAAAGCCTGGCCCAGATGGCGCTGTCCTGGGTATTGCGCGATGGACGGGTCACCAGCGCATTGGCGGGCGCGAGTTCGCCCCAGCAGGTCGCTGAAAACGCGGCAGCGGTCAGCAAGACCGCATTTGCCGACGACGAACTGGCTGCGATCGATGCGCTCCTGAGCCAGGTGACACTTCCGCCCTCTCTCTGGGCTGGCGAATAAACCAGGTCGCTCGTGCTCCGCGCATTGTGTATCCAATTATTTGTCGAACTGGTCATGAGCCTTGCCAGCAACGCACCAGCTTATCCATAGTAATCGAACAGAGTCCAAACGTTCACGACTTCGCCATGAAATTATCTTTCACTATTCTCGCGTCCACCCTGCTGCTGTCCCCCGTCGCCGTCCATGCCGATTGGATGCAATGGCGCGGCCCGAATGCAAATGGCACGGCCAACGATGCCACACCGCCAACCAGTTGGTCCTCGACAGAGAATGTCGGATGGAAAATCGAGATCCCGGGGCGTGGATCCAGCACGCCCGTGATCGCCGGAGAAAACCTGTTTGTGACCACGGCAGTTGCAACCGACAGCGCTGCTGAAGCGAGCGAAAAACCGACATCGCCCTTCCAATTCCTTGTGCTTTGTATCGATCGCGAGTCCGGCGATGTGCGTTGGAAAAAAACGACTGCAGAGCTGGTGCCGCATTCGGGTCATCACGCGGATCACGGCTATGCCTCAGCATCACCGATCACCGATGGCAAGCACCTCTGGGTTCACTTTGGATCGAGAGGTACCTTCTGCCTGACGATCGATGGCGAGCTGGTCTGGTCGCGGACAGACCTGGGGAAAATGGAAACGCGGGGAGGATTCGGTGACGGCTCCAGTCCAGTCTTGCACGGCGATCGCCTGGTGGTGCCATGGGATCACGAAGGCGACTCTTACATTACGGCACTGGACGCAAACACTGGTAAAACATTGTGGAAGACCCCCAGAAGTGAAAGCTCCTCGTGGACAACCCCGCTCGTCGTCGAGCACGCTGGGCAAGCGATCGTCGTCCAGAGCGGCCCCGGATTTGCGCGGGCCTACCAATTGTCTGATGGCAAGGAAATCTGGAGCGCCGCTGGCCAGACCGGACGCCCGGTGGCCACGCCAGTCGCCCATGACGGCATGGTATTTGTCGGCAGTGGCTTTCAGGGCGCATTCCTGGGCGCCTACAAGCTTGATGGCGCCAGTGGAGATATCACCGGATCCGCTTCCGTGGTTTGGACCCTGGACAAGGGCACTCCCGATGTCCCTTCGCTCCTGCTTTCCCAGGGTCGCCTCTATTTTCACTCCGCCCGCAACGGAATCGTGTCCTGCCTGGACGCAAAAACCGGAGAGGCTCACTACGTCAGAGAGCGTATCGAGCCGCTGCGCAACGTTTACGCCTCTCCTGTCGCCGCCGGTGGCTACGTGTTCCTGACTGATCGCGACGGCACGACCGTCGTCATCAAGGATGGGACGGAGCTTGAGATCGTTTCCACCAATCAGCTTGGAGAGCCAGTCGATGCAACGCCCGTGCCCGACGGCTCCGACATTTTTATCCGAGCAGCGAAACACCTCTACTGCATCCGCAAAAAGTAGAGACGAAACTGCTTACTGCTTAGACAGCTGCTTGTACTATACTATTGCAGTTGGTGCCAGTAACCCCGATGGTCGGGCGTAGTGAATAGTCCCATCTGCAGGAAGTATGACCAGCCAATCAAGTATACTTGAAACTGAAGCCGCCCGCTTCAAGGAAGACTTCGAACGTGTCCGGCGCGAAGTAGGCAAGATCATCGTTGGGCAGGATCGGGTGGTCGAGGGCACGCTGACGGCAATCATTTGCGGCGGAAACGTGCTTCTCGAAGGTGTTCCCGGACTCGGCAAGACAGAACTGGTCAAGGCACTGGCCCGGGTGCTGCACCTGGAATTCAGCAGGATTCAATTTACGCCGGATCTCATGCCAGCGGACATTATCGGCACCAATATCATGACTGCCGGGGAGAATGGCATCTACCAGTTTGAGTTTCGCAAGGGGCCGATCTTTACCCAATTGCTGCTGGCGGATGAGATCAACCGGGCGACCCCGAAAACACAGGCAGCGCTGCTGGAGACCATGCAGGAGGGCTCCGTCACTGCAGCCGGGCAAACGTTTATTCTCAAGCAGCCATTCTTCGTCCTCGCCACGCAAAACCCGATCGAGCAGGAGGGGACGTATCCCCTGCCCGAGGCACAACTGGATCGCTTCATGCTCAAGATCTGTGTGCCGTTTCTCAGTCGAGCAGAACTGAACGAAGTCGTTTTGCGCACTACTGTTCATCAGTCTGCAGACATTGAAAAAGTGTTAGACACCGACCGAATCACCAACCTGAGAGAGATCCTCCAGAAAGTGGTCGTGGCCGATGAATTGCGCGACTATGCGGTAAGACTAGTCCTGGCGACCCATCCTGATGCCGAGGAATCGGGTGACAAGGTCAGGCGCTACGTGCGCTGGGGAGCTAGCCCGCGAGCCACACAGGCACTCATTCGCGTCGCCCGTGTGCGCGCCCTGACGCAGGGGCGAGCCCACATTTCGCACGACGACATCCGCTACTTTGCTCACGAGATCCTCGGTCACCGAATTCTCCTCAACTACGATGGGCAGGCGGACAACCTTTCACTGACCGACCTGGTCAACGAGATCGTTTGCACCGTTCCCGAACGAAGCGGTAGCGTCGCGAAGGCACCAGCCGCTTACGCCGTCCAGTAGACCTCGGATTCGTTGTGGCCAACCAGCTCACACAGCTTCTGCCGAACCGTCTGCTCGACAGACTAAAGCGATCGCGGATCACTCCCCTGCGTCGCGCAACCAATCGTAGCCCAGGTGGCCATCTCGCCCGCAAAGGTGGAGCCAGCACCGAACTCGCAGACTTTCGCGATTACGCTCCCGGCGACGACATCCGATTCATCGACTGGAACAGCTTTTCGCGACTGCATCGCCCCTATCTCAAGTTGTTCCACCAGGAGGAGGAGATGCAGGTGGCGGTATTCATCGATGCCTCAAACTCGATGCTGTTCGAGGGCAAGTTGAACCTCGCAAAGCAATTGGCTGTCGTGTTTGGAGTGCTGGCACTGCAAAATCCCGAGCGCCTGAGTATGCATGTGTTAGGATCCACCGAAAGCGCTGCTTTGCAGCGCCTGGGAAGGTGTGCGGGCCGAGCCAGTCTGGGCAAGATGTTCTCGTTCGTTGAGCAGATTGGAGGCGGTGGCGACGCCGCATTCGAGCAGGCGACCGAGTCGGCACTAAAACACCACAAAGGCAAAGGCGTGGCCGTGTTGCTGTCGGATTTCCTTACCTTCGGAGACCTCTCTCGCCCGTTCAACCTGCTGTTCAGCGCTGGCCTGCAACCGATGGCAATCCAGATACTTGCTCCAAGCGAAATCGTGCCAGACGTCACCGGCGACCTGCGTATGGTCGACTGCGAGCAGCTCGAAACACTCGATGTTTCGTCTGCAGGGAGCCTGCTGGACATCTATCAAGAGCACTTGCAGATCTTTCAAGATCGGCTGGAAACGCTCTGCCGCCAGCGCTCCGGCCGATTCCTCTGCACTGGATCCGATGCGGATATTGATCACCTGGTTTTCGATTCACTGCGCAGGCAAGGATGGATAAGGTAGACGCGGCGATTGCACCTGCGGGAAGCATTCCGCTCGGATTGCACGGGCAGACGATTCATCTGTTGAGGGAACGGGCTGCCTACTGGCCAGATGCGGAAACCCTGATCGTGGCAGACATCCACTTAGGGAAAGCTGCGGCATTTCGCAAGCATGGCCTGCCGATTCCCGAAGGCGACTCCCAGGGAGATCTTGAACGTTTGACTTTTCTGATCGAACGCCATCGCATCCGCAGGCTCATCATCGCGGGTGACCTGCTGCACGCGGCTTCCAGCAAGTCGCTCGAAATTCGTGCCGCCGTCGAAAAGTGGCGCGGGCAGCACTCCGATCTGATCGTCGTGCTTGTCTCAGGCAATCATGATCGATCATCGGGAGCCATCCCAGATGAGTGGCAGATCGCGGTGCATCCTGCAATGTTGTCCGAAGCACCGTTTGCGTTCGTGCATGATCCCGCCGACATCCCCGCCGAGCCCGATCTGTTTTATTTCTGTGGCCACCTTCATCCAGCGGTATCCTTGGCGGAGGGGAGAATGCGATCACTCAAATCGGCATGTTTCTGGCAAACGCCACATTCCATTGTCTTGCCGGGATTCGGAAATTTCACAGGGTCGAAGGCGATACGCCCCGCGCCAACCGATGCCATTTTCGCCATCACTGAGCACTCCGTCGTCCAAGTCCCTCTGGCACTGCTCAGCCGACGATCATAGAAGCCCTCTTCCCTTGAATTTCAGGATTCGGCCAGCAAGCGGATCACCTCGGCTTCGGTCAATCCTTGAACTGTCACGGTTTTGTTCCGACTCTTCTGCCTAGAGGATAGCGTCACTGCATCTTTCGGCACTCCGAGGGCGGCAACCAGATAACCGAGCAAAGCCTTGTTTGCCTTGCCATCGATCGGAGGCGCGTTCAGCTTCAACTTGTGAGTAGTGCCATCGTCCATCACACCCAGGTAATCGGCACGAGCTGCATTCGGCACGATGCGAAGCTGTAGTCGGATGCTCATCGGATTCAGCGGTACGAGGAGCAGTTGCCAAGAGCAGGCCGCTATTCCTTCTCCTCTTTCTCTACCAGTCGCGCCGATTCCAGAAGGCGCTGTCCCGTATCAGCCGTCACTTCCTTGAGCGGGCCTTTCAGGGGCACGTCCATCCAGAGCATGTCATCGCGAGACACCGGAAAAAACTCAGCCAGCGTCTTTTCAGGAACTTTTGTCAGCGCCTGCCGTGCGATTCCCAACTGAACTGTCCCGTCAAACTCAGGAACCGCTACTTCAGCAGCCTGCTCAAGAACAGGAATGCCTGGAACCGGCGGTCGACTGGGCACCGGTTCCTTTTTCGCCTGCTTCTCTACGCTAAAGCTGAACTCACCCATCAATTTGGCGGATTGCCCCAACTGTAGATCCATGCCGGAAATGGTACAAACCCCTTCGCTGGTCACGAAGGCCAGGCTCCCTCCGGAAATGAGCGGTCGGCGCAGGTGCCCGTTCCCTGTTTTCCCGCCCAGATCCTCAAACAAAGGCACAGAAAGAATCCTAAGCGTTTGCTCCGTCGCCTCATTAAAAGCCAGACTTCCCACCGTCTTGATGCCAGCTGCGCTGTTGGAGGAACCTTCGAACTTGATCACGCCCGTAACGCGTCCCACCAGCATCTCACGGAGCTTATCAATAGCCATTGTAGTGCTCGCCTCTTCAGGGGTCATCTGAGTCACCTCCGC
>JAQCER010000148.1 GCA_027618625.1 Verrucomicrobiota bacterium | reverse complement strand
CCAGCCACTTCGGCCAGTTGATCCAGCGACCAACCAAGCTCTGCCATCTGATTGACTGCCAGCAAAACGGCAGCCGCATCACTACTCCCGCCGCCCAGTCCGGCGCCGCTCGGAATGTGCTTCTCAAGCACCACCCGCAACGCCGGAAATGGCTTTCCGATCGCACTTTGCAACTCCCGAACCGCCCGCACCACCAGATTTGTCTCGTCCACTGGCACGCCAGGCTCGCTGCATACCAGATCAACCACACCCGCTTCTCCACCATCTGTCCACTCAACCCTCAGATGATCGCAGATATTCGGGATCAGCACCATCCGGGTCTCGATTTCGTGAAAGCCATCGTCGCGGCGACGGATGACTTTTAAAGAAACGTTGATCTTAGCTGGCGCGGTAACATCGAGAAATCGAGGCGGGGTTTGCATACGGAATCGCGAAAAAATCCACACATACGCCGGATTTTTAAGGAATCGCGAGAGAATTTTGATGGATCTGGCCACGCGCATCGCACCGCAGACATTGCGCAAAACGCGGGAATCGAGTATCCTGTTCGCATGGTCCGACTCGACATCCTTACGTGCAGCCGCAGAATCGCCAGCATTCTGCGAACGGCATTACTGTTGAGTGCGCTCGCGATTCACGCGGCATCGGCCGACACACTGGAAGGCTTCCGCAGTCGGCAGGATAAAATAAGAGAAGTAGTTGCATCCGCAGTGGCTACTACAGTGGCCATCACGTCCGAGGAGCAGCCCTCCCGGCAGTCGAGCGGAACCGGAAGCGGCGTGATCATCTCTAAGGATGGGCTGGTTCTCACCGCAGGCCACGTCACCGAGGCTACTGGCAAACAGCTCACGATCATCTTCTCAGACGGCCGGAAAGTCGCAGGCGTCGCACTTGGCTCCAATCTTACTCTCGACACAGGCCTGGCAAGGATCACCACGGAGGGACCGTGGCCATTTTCCCCAATGGGTCAGTCCGACATTATTCCAATGGGAGCATGGTGCGTCGCTCTGGGGCACTCTGGCGGGTTCATGGAAGATCGCCCGCCACCTGTGAGAATTGGGCGCATCTGGCACCGCGATCACTACGGGGCTTTGTACAGCGATTGCACCTTGATCGGCGGAGACAGCGGCGGCCCCCTGTTCGACCTCCAGGGTCAGGTCATTGCCATCCATTCCTCGATTGGCGGCTCCCTGTCCACCAATCGTCACACTGCCATCGACTCTTTCCGGACACACTGGGATCGCATGCTCAATGGCGACGTCTGGGGCAAGCTTCATCTGGATCTGGACGGTGGAGATCTTGCTACCATGGGAATCGAGCTCGTCTGGTCCGGCAGCGATGGTGCACTTGTTAGAGCGGTTCGCACCAACGCACCCGCCGCTGCGGCCGGAGTTCAAGCGGGAGATCTCATCGTGCAGTTCGCTGGAGAAGCCATCACCTCCAGCATCCAACTGCTCCACAAGCTGGGCGAAATGAAGGCTGGCGACCTCGCAAGCCTCACCGTTTACCGCAACAACGAAATGTTGGAAATGGAACTCACGCTCACCGACTTCAAATCACTTACAGAACCTCCAGCGTCCACCGAAGGTCCGGTTCCCGACGCTCCCTACCTGGGAATTATTGACCTTGAAGGCATCGAGAGCGGCATCAAGGTCGGCGACGTGACCGATCCTAGCCCAGCCGCGACCGCAGGCATCCAGGCGGCTGACATCATTACCGCAGTCGATGATTCGAAGGTCGACTCACCAGAAATGCTGGTCGAGCTGCTGCTCAAACTGGCTCCAGATACCGATGTCAACATCACGCTCGTTCGCGGGGACGAAACGAAAACCGTCAGCGTCAAGCTCGGCCGTCAATGAGGAACAATCGCATGTATAGGCCTTCACATTGGAAATCAGCGGCGTCCGGCCTTATCTGGACGCTCTGCTCTCCACTGGGATTGATCACGAAGGGCGACGACGCTCCCCTTCAAGCTGATCACTCCGCCCCGGCAACCAGCTCAATCAACGAGTGGCGCTCATTCCGCGAAGACGAACTGCGACAGCTGGAACGAAGGCGCGCGGATGCGAAAACGTTCAGCAAATTCAGCGATGATACATTGAACAGCCTCGCCCCTCTGGCAACAAGAATTAGGCCAAGCACGGTTGCGTTTCTGGACGGGAAGGATCGCCGCCTGTGCTACGGGATCATTGTCGACCCCGGCGGGCACGTGCTTACAAAAGCCAGCGAAGTGGCTGCTGCAGGCGACACTTTGCAATGCCGGTTTATCGGCGGCATCACTGTCAGTGCCGCAGTGACGGACATGTTCCAGCCCTACGATCTCGCGCTGGTCAAAGTGAATGCCACTGGCCTGCGGGCGGTCGACTGGGAACTGGGCGCTAACGAAGGTCCCGGCACGATCGTCCTGGCCACAGGTCTGGACGAAGTTCCTTTGTCATTCGGCGTCCTTAGCGTCCACGCCCGAAGAATGAATCCAGGCTTCATCGGTGTTTCTTTAGTGACGTCGCCGAATGGTGCAATCGTTCGTGGCGTCCTCCCCCAATCCGCAGCAGTTGCGGCTGGAATCGAACCGGGTGACATCATCAGCGAGGTGGAGGGCCAGCCCATCCCGGATGCTGAGACCCTCATCAATACCATCAAGAAATTCAGCATTGGGGATGAAGTCCGGATCAAGATCAACCGCTCCGGCACCGAACTTGAAACGCTGGTGCTGCTCGGCAGCAGGTTCGCCGCCATTCCAGACGCCAATCAGGAGATGCTGGAGCGGATGGAAGTAAAACTCAGCGCCAATCGCATCGATTACCCGTCCGCGCTTGAACATGACCTGCCGTTGGATCCCAGTGAATGCGGCGGGCCGCTGGTAAACCTGGAAGGACAAGTGATCGGCATGAACATTGCCAGAGCGGGTCGCATCCGATCACTGGCCATCTCCTCCGCAGACATCGCACCACTTTTAAACACCACCGCTGAAGGCCGATTCTCCATTCCGGATTCTGAAGCCCTCATCAAGCAACTGGCCGCAGCAAAACAGGCGGTCGAGCACGCCCAAAGTACGCTGACAAACGCCATCACCACTGCTGCCAATCTCGAGCGTGCATTGGAAAACGTGAAAAAGTACCGCCTCCCTCGTCGGGAGGAAGAGGAGGAAAGCCCGGAGACCAATTCCAGCGAGGCTGCGATTCCACAGGACGGATCCAATCCCAATCCCAATCCCGATCCCGGCTCCTCAGAGAACGAAGTTCCGCCGCCTTTACCGTGACGAGCAGAAAAATCGCCCCAGCCGTCGCAGAGCAGGATTTGCGGATGGCAACCGCTTTTCATCATCGATGAATTGTCAGTCTACTTACTGGTGTAGCAGCATCCAAGAGATCTAATCTAATCTAATCTAATCGATTAGTATTAGTCGATAACAGTTTCATCGTGTTTTTTCAGCGTTCTGACGGTGGGACATGCAGCTGTCTTCTGGATGATCAGGCCGAGGATCCAGGCTCCAAGCAGAAGCGCCACCGGCACCAAGTCACGATCCTTTAGATGCAGATGGGATTGAATCAGAAGGAAGAGCAGGAAATATGCAAGCGTGAGCGCTTGCGTTAGTCTTGGTTGCTTCTGCGCTAGATGCAGCGGCGCGGCGCATTCAGTGCAGGCCCACTCGCGTCGCTCAGGTTCGTCGAACCACCCGTGAAGTCCCAACTCTTGGATCGCATCACACTCAGGGCACCGGAATCGGTAGAGCTTGGTCACCAGTGCGTCGTCAGAGTGCTGCTGGCAACTGGCTTCTGGGGGAGCGCTCCGATCGACTTGCTGAAATCTGACTTCAGTCATCCAGATTCGAATCCAGCTCTTCTTGGGTGGGAGTGGCCGATGGGACACCACCCTCTGGGACTTCGCCTTTGGCAATCCAGGTGATGGCGTTCAAGACAACCTTGCGGAAGCTGTCGTCTCCCCAGTTCTTGTGAAAGTGGGCACCGGTAAATCCAAATCCGCGGCCACCATCTTCGCGCTCGACCACCCAGTGAACGTGCTGGGGCTGGCCCTCTGTTGCGCGGACGGCTGGGTTGCCACTGTGTGGGCCATCGGGGCGGTTGAGCGTTTCCTTGGGAGGGACGGCAGTAAGAATCGGAGTGACGCCTTTCATTTCGTCCTTGAAGCGCATGTGGTAGTACCACTCATCATGGACTTCGAATGGTTTGACGCCACGAGTCACGGGATGCTCGGGGAAAGCGTCAAACTTTGCCGTCCAGTGCGGATTCACCGACCAGTGCGTTTCAAAGTAACCCCCCGTCCACTCCTTGAGACTGTCTCCAGCTTCCCCCTTTGTGATCTCCACCGCGTAGTGAATGCATCCGAGTCCTACTCCCTTTTTCATGTAGAAGTCGAGCTGCCGCAGGTGCGGACGAGCAAGGTGTCCATCGCCGCCATCGCAGAAGATCACCACTGCGTCAGCATTCTGCAAAGCGGTGGGGTCTGCGGGCCAGCCGTTGGTGTAAACGGTTGTCAGCAGCTGGTCACTGGCGTTCGCGTCCAATTCCTTTGCCAGCAGTTGACATCCGGCACGGTGCTCATGCGCTCCTCTGCCATGGCTTGGATTGCCGGCAAAGAATGCCACTTTTTTCAGATCTCCCAATGGCAGACGCTTGAGCATGACATGGCGGAACTGCACCTTCATGGGATTGCCGACATGCATCTGCAGGGCCAGCAATCCTTTGCGCAGCCGAGCCTCCGTATCGAGATCAGTGACTTGCGCCATGATCTGACCATTGATCCGATTGGTCATCATGTGTCCCTTGCACTCGATGTGATAGGTATTCCATTCACCTTTCTTCAGCAGCTTGCCCAGCTCGGCTGGATCGCCGAATGTTCCGACGACTCGCGTACTTACCTCGCCCTCTTCCCGCACGACCTCTGTCTTCTGCCCACGCAGAGCCAGGATTCCGCGAAACGCTTCTCCGTAAACAATTCCAGAGTAAGTGTCACCGGATTCGAAATCCGCCTGGTAGCCGCCGACGCGCCACTTCTTGGTTCCATCCTCGTCCGGCAGGCGGAAACTGCGCACCTGGATGCCCGAATTGCCACCGAGTTCGGAGGTCAATTTGAACTCAAGTTTCAGCTCAAAGTCATCGACCTCTCCCCGCTCCCAAATACAGAAGGTATTGTATTCGACCTTCTTGTCCGCTGTCGATTCTCCAGTGATGGCACCATCTTCGACGCGCCAGAATTTGGGATCAAAGTCCCATCCCTCCAGCGATTTACCATCAAAGATAGGCGCGAAGCCATCGCCATCGTCGCCCTCTTGAGCTTGAGCGTGAGCGGAGTGCAATGTTAGAGCGAACAACGCGCTCAGCAACAGAGTTGCGGTGGATCTTTCAGGTAGTTTCATGTCGATTTGAGCTGGCGGGTTGGCGGATGATTCTAGCAGTGCGTCGGCTTATGGTCATGCATTGTCCCAAGTATGGTTATGCATTGTCCCAAGTCTCACGGATCAGCTTGTAGCCCTCTGTGTAGACTTCTTCTTCGTTCGGGAAAAAATTGCGCCATACTCGTGTGGCAGCAGCCAGATCCGGCAGCGCGCCACCGAAGGCTTCGATCGTCAGCCACTTGTCGTAGCCGTTGCTCTTGAGCAGCTGAATCGTTTCCACCAGTGGGTTGTGCCCTCTGCCGGGGGTGCCGCGATCGTTCTCGGAGATGTGCACGTGATTGATGACGTCCAGGCTGTCCTTCAGTGCGCCCAGCGGGTCCTTTTCTTCAATGTTGGCGTGGAACGTGTCGTACATCGTGCCGAATGCAGGCTTGTTCACCCGCCGCACGTAAGACTTTGCCTGAGCCATGGTGTTCAAGAGATGGGACTCAAAACGGTTCAGGCTCTCGATGCCCAGCTTGATTTTGAGAGCTTCGGCGTGATCCGCGACGACCTTGTGCACCTCGGCAGCATGAGCCAGTTCTTCTTCTGAGGGAAACGCTCCGGTGAACTGGCCCAGCACCTGGTAAAAGGGACCGCATAGCACTTCTGCACCAGCAGCGGCAGCACAATCCAGCACTCGGTTGATGTGCTCGATGGCGCCTTGCCGATTGGCTGCATCAGGGCTGATGGGGTTGTGCTCCTCATCCGGACACACGGTGACTGCCGTGCAAGCCAGCCCGATGTCCTTCAAGACGCTGCCGATTTTTTCAAAATGCGCTAGATCACTCGTGTCGAATATGGGCAACTCCACGCCGTCATAGCCGGTCGCTTTGAGTTTTTCGAGCACAGTAAAGTCCGCCTCAACAATGTGAGTACTCCAGAGAAGAAGGTTAAATCCAATTTTCATTTGGCGGGAGCCTATGACCAATCGCTCCAGAAGTGCAAGCCCAACAAAAAATCAAAATTGCCCAGTCTGCAACATCACCAGCGTGCAGGCCTCAATCGCCGCAATTCCAGCGGATTCGAGAGTCGCAACCAACGGCGGACACTCAGAACCAGGATTAAAAATCACCCGCTTCGGATTCAATTTCACCAAAGCGTCTGCCAGAGTAGCACCTACGGAAGGGTTCACATAGAGTGTAACCGTATCGATCGTGCAGCCGATCTGCGATACGTCAGAGATCACCGCAATTGACTCAATTTCAACCAATCGAGGATGCACGGGAAACACTGGAAAGCCATGCTCTTTCAACATGATCAGCGCCTTGTAAGCGTATCGATCAGGCTTGTCGCTGGCACCGACGATCACAACGCGGCGATTCTCATTTGCAGTATTTTCAATGTGCATGGTGACCCATGTTTCAAAATTCAACGCCACCGCCAAGCCCGAACTGGCGAACTGGCCGAAACGGTTGACCATTTCGCGCCCCTCGCCTACTCTCACGCCAATTCCTCAATCAATACTTTAACCACTATAAATCTCATGCTCAACATTGGAGACAAAGCACCCGATTTCAAATTGACCACCATCACCGCAGATGGCCCCGCTTTTATCACACTCAGTGAAAACGCGGGCAAAACCAATACGCTGATTCTCTTTTTCCCCATGGCATTCACGGGCGTTTGCACTCAGGAATTCTGTGATCTTACCGCGACCCTGAACGACTACACTTCACTGAACGCAACAGTGATTGGAATCAGTGGCGACAACCCATTTGCACAGGCAGCCTGGGCAACAAAAGAGAACATCAAGGTGTCTCTCGCTGCCGACTACGAGCACGACGTAGCGAAGGCGTACGGAATCGCATACGATTCGTTTCTACCTGCAAAGAACCTCGAAATGGGGGGCGTTCCGAAGCGCTCGGCCTTCATCGTCGACAAAGACGGAACGATTCAATACGCTGAGAGCAATGACAATCCTGGTGAGCTTCCAAATTTCGAAGCGATCAAAGCCAAACTCGGCGAATTGGCTTG
>JAQCER010000147.1 GCA_027618625.1 Verrucomicrobiota bacterium | reverse complement strand
CGAAGGGGTGTGCCCATGCACGTGGCACTTGCAAACGAATTGAAGGACGCAGCGTCCAACCAGGGAAGTGCCATCCGCAAACGTGATGACACTCACAAAATGGCTCAAGCCAACCGGGCTTTTGCGCACTTCCGTTGGTAATGTGCCGTTCGCCTCTGCCGCAGGGCCGAGGGAGTTTCCTCTCAGTTTATTAGTTTTTAAGTTTTTTGAGTCTGCCGGGACATGTGCCGGTAACGCTGCTTTAGCGCCACGCTTCAGCAGTGTTCCTGAACATCATCCGTCCCTTAAGTCTCTTTTTCTTTGATAGATTTCAGTATAGTAATGACAGCCGTCGCCGAACAGCAAGCGGTATCGAGTCCGAATTCATTGAATCGGGCTTTCCCGCTCGAGCGCACCCGAAATATCGGGATTTGCGCTCATATTGACGCAGGTAAGACCACTCTTACCGAGCGCGTGCTGTTCTATACTGGAATGGTGCACCGCATTGGTGAGGTGCATGATGGTCAGGCAACGACTGACTGGATGGATCAGGAGCGCGAGCGCGGGATTACCATCACTTCTGCAGCGGTTACCTGTTCCTGGACTCAAGTTCACTCGCCTGATCTCGTAAAGTTGTACGATGGAATGGAGCTGAGGGTCAATATTATCGACACTCCGGGACACGTCGATTTCACAGCTGAGGTGGAGCGTTCACTTCGAGTCTTGGACGGAGCGATCGTGGTTTTTTGTGGTGTCGCCGGTGTGCAGCCGCAATCAGAGACCGTGTGGCGCCAGGCGGATAAGTACCATGTCCCACGCATCGTTTTTGTGAACAAGATGGACCGCGTCGGCGCTGACTTCAGTGCAGTGGTGGCTGACATCGAAGAAAAGCTTGGAGCAATTACCGCACAGGTTCTGATTCCCATCGGTTCCGAGGAAAGCTTGCGCGGCCAGATTGATGTTATCAATCGCAAGGCGATCGCCTACAGTGACGACGATTTGCTAGGTTCGACCTATCTCGTCGAAGATCTTACTGACGAGCAGGCGGATCTCGCTGAGCAGGCCTATGCCGATCTCGTCAAGAAGTTAGTAGATGCCGACGATGAGCTGGGAATGCGCTTCCTGGAAGAGCAGGAGATCACGCGTGAAGATGTCAAAGCCGCTCTTCGACGCGCAACGATCGCCAATAAGATTGTTCCGATTTGTGGTGGCTCAGCTTTTAAGAACAAGGGAGTTCAAGCGACTTTGGACGCTGTCATCGATTATCTTCCCGGGCCGTTGGATATCGCAGCCGCCGAGGGTCAGGATCCCGATGATGAGACTCTCCGCAAAACGGCTGTTACTTCAGACAACGCTCCCTTCGCGGCACTGGCGTTCAAGCTTTGGTCCGACAAATTTGGTCGATTGGTGTTTTTCCGGGTCTACTCGGGAACCATTACCAAGGGCAACGTCGTTTACAACCCGCGCACTCGGAAGCGGGAGCGTGTAGGCCGTTTGATCCAAATTCAGGCCGACCAGCAAACCGATGTCGATAAAATTTACGCCGGCGACATCGCAGCGATGGTCGGGGTCAAAAATGTGGTCACTGGCGACACGCTATGTGATCAGAATTTTCCGCTTCTGCTGGAGCCGCCTACGTTTCCTGAGCCGGTCATCTCGATGGCAGTTGAGCCGCGAACCACTGCTGATCAGGAGAAGCTTGCTGCGGCTCTGCAGAGACTTGGCGAGGAAGACCCGACTTTCGTGGTCAAGACAGACGAAGAAACCGGTCAGACCATCATTTCAGGGATGGGTGAGCTTCACCTTGAGATCATCCGCGAGCGGATGAAGCGCGAGTATTCCGTTCAGACCAATGCTGGCGCACCACAGATCGCTTACCGCGAAACCATCACGCTGGAAGCGGATGGCGAAGGTAAGTTGATCAAGCAGAGCGGCGGTAAGGGACAATACGGCCATGTCATCCTAAAGATCACGCCGGGAGTTCGCGGATCCGGTCTGACCATCGAGAATAAAGTAGTCGGCGGAACGATTCCAAAGGAATTTATCAATTCGTGCTTGGCTGGAATTAAGGATGCTACGATAAATGGTATCATTGCAGGCTATCCTGTCGTTGACCTTCACGTAGATCTGCTCGATGGATCTTACCACGAAGTTGATTCTTCTGAGCAGGCATTCAAGATGGCCGCAATTTTTGCGATGAAGGACGCCTTCCGCAAAGCTGCATGTCAGCTCCTTGAACCGATTATGGCAGTTGAGTGCACCTCCCCTGAGAACTTTCAGGGTGACATCATAGGGGATCTCAATCGTCGTCGCGGTCGAATTGGAAGTGTCGATACTCGTGGGAATGTTGTAATCATCAAGGCAGAGGTCGCTCTTGCCGAGATGTTCGGCTACTCCACGGACATTCGGACACTGTCAAGTGGGCGCGCCAGTTATTCGATGCAGCCCGCATCATTTGATCCCGTGCCCCAGGCGGTGGTCGACAAAATTGTAGAAAAACAGGGCGGAGGATCCTTTTACTAAGCTAATATTTATTACGCTTCTCATTTTACCAAGTAAAAACGATGGAGAACCAGAAAATCAGAATTCGCCTGCGGGCATATGACCACCGAATGTTAGATCGTTCGGCTCAGGAGATCGTCGACACGGCCAAGCGCACAGGTGCGAAGGTCGCTGGCCCCATCCCATTGCCTACTCGCATTGAGAAATTCAGCGTCAACCGTTCCCCGCACGTGAATAAAAAGTCGGCTGAGCAGTTCGAGATCCGGACGCACAAGCGCCTGTTGGATATTGTTGACCCCACGGCTCGCACCGTGGACGAGCTGAAAAAGCTCAACCTGCCTGCAGGTGTCGACATCAGTATCAAAATATAATTTTTAGCACTTTTACCAACCCATTTCAGAAAGGGGAACACCCATGAGTTTAGGTTTGATAGGCAGAAAAATTGGAATGACGCACGTCTATGACGAAAACGGTGTAGCCGTCTCGGTCACCGTAATTGACGTCAGCCAGAACGACTTCCTGCAAGTAAAGAACACCGAAACCGACGGCTACAGCGCGGTGCAGGTTGGCTTTGCTGAGCAGAAGGAGTCGCGCGTGAACCAGCCGAAAATGGGACACTTCCGCAAGAATGGCTCCAAGCCAAAGCGGGTGGTGAAAGAATTTCGTTTTGAGAATGACGCCGCCCTCCCAGATACCGCAGGCACCGCATTGGATGCGAGCTTGTTTCAGAATGGTCAATACGTCGATGTGATCGGCGAGACCAAGGGCAATGGTTTCCAAGGTGTTGTGAAGCGCTTTGGATTCGGCGGATCACCGATGACACACGGTTGCATGATGCACCGCCGGACGGGTGGTATCGCTATGGGAACTGACCCTGGCCGCGTCTGGAAAAACAAGAAAATGCCAGGTCGTCACGGCGTCTACCGTCGCACAGTGCAGAACTTGCGGATCGTGGAATCTCGGCCAGCGGACAATGTGCTGCTTATCAGTGGCGCAGTTCCTGGACCTAAAGGCGGCATCATTGTCGTGCGCCCAGCTAAGAAGAAGCCCCTTCCAGAGGCGAAGTTAGACTAAGAACCTTTTCGGACAACTCTACGAACGAATAAGATGTCAGCTACAGCATTTACAATCGAATCGGCAAAAAGCGCCAGCATCCGCGTCATCGAAGACGAAGCGCAAGGAACCCAGGCTGTGCACGATATGGTGACCGCCATGCGGGCCAACCGCCGCTCCGGCACAGCATGCACCAGGACTCGCACTGAGGTTGCAGCCTCTGGTAAAAAGCCATGGCGCCAGAAGGGCACCGGTCGGGCTCGTGCAGGCCGCGTCAGTTCGCCGATCTGGCGTGGAGGCGGTATCATTTTTGGCCCACGTCCCCGGTCCTATGCTAAGTCAGTAAACAAACGCACCAAGCAGCTTGCATTCAGCAAGGCGCTCAGTGCTCGAATTATTGCTGGCGATGTTGTTGGTGTCGATAGCTTCTCGATCGCTGACGGTAAGACCAAGTCTTTCGTCAATCAGATGAGTAATCTTAGAATGCCTGCGAAGACTCTCATTATAAGCGCTGCCTTCGACGAGAAGACTTACCTGGCTGGCCGCAACGTGCAGAAAACCCTGCTGATGACTGCGGCAGAGGTCAACACGGAGCACCTGCTTTACTTTGATAAAATCATTATCACAAGCGATGCGCTGCAAACGATCGCCGCTCGAACCGGAGGAAACGCATGAAAGATATATTCCAAGTCGTCAAAAAGATCCGTCTTAGTGAAAAGGCTACTCTCCTCGGAGAGCAGAACAACGAGTACGTCTTTCAGGTCGATCCCAAGTCGAACAAGATTGAGATCAAGCGGGCAATCGAAAAGCTTTTCGAAGTGAAAGTAGCTGATGTGCGCACCTGTAATTATGCGGGCAAGAAACGCAGAGAGCGTCGTGCGGACTTCGGTCGCACAGCCCACTGGAAAAAGGCAATCGTCAAACTGAAGGATGGCGAAACCATTGAACTGATTTAACGCGACTGAAGTCAACGGACGAAAGGACGGACAACCAATGGCCATTAAGAAATTTAGACCAATCACCCCGGCGAACCGCTACAAAGAGTGGCCGGCATTCGACGATATCACCAAGACGACTCCCGAGAAGAGTCTGTTGCAGCCGCTTCCAAAATCTGGAGGCCGCAACAACACTGGCCGAATCACTTCGCGCCATATTGGTGGTGGACACAAGCGCAAGTATCGTCTGATCGATTTCAAGCGTGCGCGACATGACGATCCCGCTAAAGTCATCGGGATCGAATACGACCCGAATCGCACGGCAAGAATTGCGCTGATCGAATACGCCGACGGACAGAAGAGCTACATCCTTGCTCCGAATAAGCTCGAGGTGGGCAGCACTGTTCAATCAGGCGAGAAAGCACCGGCGACCGTCGGCAACAGCCTGCCGTTGAGCAAAATTCCGCTTGGAACTTCGATTCACAATGTTGAAATTGTCGCAGGCAAGGGCGGACAACTTGCACGGAGCGCAGGACAGGAAGCCATCCTTTCCAACCGCGAAAGCGGTTTTGCCCTGGTGAGACTGCCGTCCGGTGAGATTCGTAAAATCGCCGATGGATGTTACGCGACCGTCGGCCAAGTTGGAAACGGCGACCACATGAAGGTCGTTTCCGGCAAGGCAGGCCGCTCCCGTTGGAAAGGCGTTCGCCCGACCGTTCGCGGAATGTGTATGAACCCGGTCGACCACCCGAACGGTGGTGGTGAAGGCAAATCCAAATCAGGCGGTGGCCGTCAGCACTTGACCAGTCCATGGGGACACGCCAAGGGCCAGAAGACCCGCAAGAAGCACAAGGCCAGCAGCAAGTTTATCATCCAGACTCGCAAGAAGCGCCGCTAGTCAAACCCACTTTTCAATCTATCTAATATCCACTACCTAACATGGGAAGATCACTCAAGAAAGGCCCGTTCGTAGATCAGAAGCTCCTGCTGAAGATCGACAAAATGAACGAATCCGGACAGAAGCGACCGATCAAGACTTGGTCCCGCCGTTCGATGATCACGCCGGATTTCGTCGGACACACGTTTCTTGTCCACAACGGACGTGACCACGTCTCTGTCTATGTGACTGAGAATATGGTTGGCCATAAGCTGGGTGAATTTTCCCCCACTCGTAAGTTCATCAGCCACGGTGGCCTGACCCGTAAGTAAATTTTCGATCCGCCTTTTCGTTTTTGCATACAATGATTCCAACCTTCCAGAGCATGCTTGCCAGAGTCCTTTCCGTTGTGATGGCGGGAGTGCTCCTGCCCATGTGCGCTTTGGCCCAGGGAGAGCAGGTTCCTGCAGAAATTGAATCAGCCGAGAAATCTGCTGCCTTGGCTGCCGCTATCGAACGCATTCAGAAGCTGCAGGAACAACTTGCTGCTGCTGAATCGCAATCACAGGCGCTTAAAGAAGCACTTGCCACGGCCAATGCCGAGAGCATCGAGTTCAGTGAATCCTATCAGAGCCTGCGGGTCAAGGTGGAGGCACTGGGGCCTGAGCTGCTCGAAAAGGGCGACAGCGGCATTCGCAATAAGTTACTTAGTGCAGTTTCCGATCTCGGAATCGTGCAAAAAGAGAACGAGCGTCTGGCCGAGCGGCTCCTTACAGTGACGGAGTCGATCACGGCCTACTTGAGTGTTGATGACGAAACCAAAAGATCCGAGTTGTTGGCGAAGCTTGAGAACGAACTCCGCGCCTCCGATCAACTGCTTGGATTGCGGATGGACTCAGGTGAGCGAAATGCCAGAGTTCTGGAAGCCGCCCGGATCGTCAGTTTGAAAAAGGAGTGGGGCCTGGCAGTTTTCGATGTCGGCTCCGAGAGTGGAGTCAAAATTGGAACTCCTATCGAAGTGATCCGTGAAGGGCAGACCGTTGCTACAGCCACTATCGTTGATGTCCGGGAGTCCATTTCCGGAGCAATTCTTACTTCGCCCGCTGGAGCGGAAGATCCAGTCAGAATCGGCGATGGCATCCGCCTCGCCGTAGAAACAACTTTGCAGAACCAGTAACCACCATGGAAGTCAGATCGTCCTACAGATACGCACGGATTTCACCGAAGAAGGCTCGCGATGTCGCTCGCGAAATCCAGAATCTTCCGGTTTCAAAGGCTCTCAACATCCTCAATTTTACTCCGAGGAAGGCAGCTCTCTTGATCGGCAAGACTGTAAAGTCAGCTGTCGCCAATGCGGAGAACAACTTTGACCTCGACGTTAACCGTCTGGTTGTGAAAGAGGCGACCGTGAACGACGGGCCAAGGTTCCGTCGATTCAAGGCCCGCGCCCGTGGATCTGCCGGCCCCATCCTCCGTCGTACCAGCCATATTGACATCGTTTTGACTGACGAGATCGCTCTGCCGGAACCGAAGCAGAAGAAGTCCGACGGCGTTAAGAAAAAGACTAAAGCCAAGAAAGCAACAACTGCACGAGCCAAAGCCGAACCAGCGGCAGCAGAAGAAACATCTGCAACAAACGAATCTTAAGACGCACGCATCCAACCGCACCGCACACTCAGTTATGGGACAGAAAATTAATCCGATCGGCTTCCGCCTCGCAGTCAACAAAGACTGGCGATCAAAGTGGTATGCCCCCGAGTCTGAATTCGCAGATTTTCTTCATCGCGATTTGGCAATCCGCAAGCACCTGAAGAAGAAGCTTCAGACTGCGTCCTTGAGCAAGATCGTTATCGAGCGTGCATGGGAAAGCGTCCGCGTAACGCTCCATACCGCTCGTCCAGGTCTCGTGATTGGACGAAAAGGTTCAGAGATTGAAAAAATGAGCGCTGAACTTTCGAAGCTGTGCGGCGGCAAAGCGGTGAAGATTGATATCTTCGAGATCAAGCAGCCTGAGCTTGATGCCCAGCTG
>JAQCER010000146.1 GCA_027618625.1 Verrucomicrobiota bacterium | reverse complement strand
CATCGACGCGGTGACTCCGACCCGGATGCGGCCACGGCCCAAATAGTGCAAGTCGGCCACTTCGCTCACACCCACTCGAAGCTCCTCAAGGATTCTGCGAGTCCTCATCAGCAGTGCCCGCCCCTGATCAGTCAGGTCAATATTGCGTCCTTGCCGCTCAATCAACTGGCATCCCAGGGTCTCCTCAAGTGCCTTAATCGAATGGCTCACCGCCGACTGCGTCACAAAGAGCTCCTTCGCTGCCGCAGTAAAGCCACCCAGACGCGCCAGCGCTTCGAAACCTCGAAGCTGCCGTAGATCGATTCCGAGTTCTGTCGCGCGCCCCATCGAACACCCTCCTGAGCAATTGTCAGGCCAAGTGGCACGGAATCCGCTCTGATGGAAGGACTCCGTGTCTTTTTCGCTTTCCCCTCCCACCATTCGTATTGGCTTCATTCCACTTTTGGATGCGGCTCCCTTAATTGCAGCACAGGAACTGGGCCTGTTCCGAACAGCTGGTCTGGATGTTCGCCTTAGAGCCGAACCCGGCTGGGCAACGATCTACGATAAATTCGTTTTTGGAGAATTTGATGCCATGCAATTGCTCGCAGGTCAGGCATTGGATCTGCGTGCCGGAAGATCCATCGGATCGACCGGATTCGCAGTGCCTTTCTTTCTCAATCGTGGCGGCTCCTGCATCGTTCTTTCAAAGCTTTGGATCGACAGAGGCATCACCACTGCAAAACAGATGCTGATGGCGAATCGATCATCTGACAGCGGCAGGAGGCTCACCTTTGGTGCCGTTCATCGGCTTTCGTCCCATGGGTTCCTCCTTCAGAACTGGCTGCGCGAGGCCGGAGCGAAAGAAGACGAAATTCGAATCATCAACCTGCCACCATCGCTGATGGCACGCAATATTCATTCCGGCCATCTCGATGGCATCTGCGTAGGTGAACCATGGTGCACACATTGTATCATCGAGAACCGGGGATCCGTAGTTGCCATCGGTGACAAGCTCGCCCCCAATCACCCGGACAAGGTCTTCGTGATTTCTGGCAACATGCGACAACAACGTCATGCGGAAACGCTCCAGTTGCTCCGGTGTATACTCCAGGCCGCCGCATGGTGTGACGAAACAGCGAATCATCCTGAGCTGGCATCAATGTTGGAGAACGATCGTTACCTTGGACTGAAAGCAGACATGATCGAGCGCGCCCTGTCCGGCAACTACGATTCGATCAACAATGGCAAAGCCCATCGGGTAAGATTCAACAGCGCAGCCATGTCACCATCGGGATCCCGCCTCACCTGGCTCGCAGAGCAGTGGCATAAAAACCAGTGGGATGGCACCAGACACCTTCCGCAACTGCTTGATTCGAAGCTTTTCGCCGAAGCTATGGACCCGGCATGAGTCGAATTCATAGCACCAATGATTCGATACGGGAGATCCCCAGGCGTCCCGCTGGAGGCTTGGCACACAGATGGCTTTGAAGGAGGTACTATGAAGAAACTACGCCATCTCATCCCACCTCTGTCACTTTCGTTAGGATTCCTGCTCACCGGCTGCGGTGACAGTGGCCCAGCCCCGACAGGCAGCGCCGCATCGACCGCTCCTGCTCCTGCGGAGAGCACCACTCCAGCAGAAGCGATTGCTGAAGTTTCGAAAGAAGTCACTACCAATCTCCTGCCAACAGAGAAGACCAAACTGACAATTGGATTCATCAAGCTCACCGACTGCGCGCCATTGGTCATCGCCAAAGAAAAGGGTTTCTTTTCGGACGAGGGACTCGACGTCGCGCTTGAGCCTCAGGCCAACTGGAAGGTTCTCCTCGATCGTGTGATCACTGGCGAACTGGATGGTGCCCACATGCTCGCCGGACAACCGATCGGTGCCACTATTGGATTCGGAACAAAGGCAGACGTCGTCACCTCCTATAGTCTCGACTACAATGGCAACGGCATCACAGTCAGCAATGCCATCTGGGAAAAAATGAAACCGCTGGTGGAAATGGGCTCCGACGGCAAGCCCATACACCCGATCAAAGCGGACGCGCTCAAGCCAATCGTCGATGAAGCAGTGAAGGCCGGGAATCCGCTCCAGATGGGAATGGTCTTCCCAGTGTCGACTCACAACTACGAGATTCGCTACTGGCTCGCGGCCGCTGGCATCAATCCTGGTGTCTACTTCGACCCAGCGACGAAGAGCGTGGATGTCCCTGGCACCATCGATGCAGAAGTCGTCCTCTCTGTCACGCCTCCGCCACAAATGCCATCGACCCTGGAAGCAGGCACCATCGTCGGCTACTGCGTGGGCGAACCATGGAACCAGCAGGCTGTATTCAAGAAGATCGGTGTCCCAGTCGTCACCAACTACCAAATCTGGAAAAACAATCCGGAAAAGGTCTTTGGCACCACGAAAGCCTGGGGCGAAGCGAACCCCAACACCTGGCTGGCAGTCACGAAAGCGCTCATACGCGCTGGATACTGGCTCGACGAAAGCATCGACAACCGAAAGGAGGCAGTCAAACTGCTGGCCCAACCGAACTACGTGGGTGCGGACGAAGCAGTGATCGCCAACAGCATGACTGGAACCTTTGAGTTTGAGCCGGGCGACAAACGCGAGATGCCGGACTTCAACGTCTTCTTTCGCCACAATGCATCCTACCCTTGGTACAGTGATTGCATCTGGTTCCTCACCCAGATGGTGCGCTGGGGCCAGATCACCGAGCCCAAGAGCGACGACTGGTATGAGAAAACTGCAAAGGACATCTACCGCCCGGAGGTCTACCAGCAGGCAGCACGCCTCTTGATCGAGGAAGGTCGCTTCAAAGAATCCGACTTCCCGTTTGGAACAGATGGGTTCCGCCCACCAACAACGGACTTCATAGACGGCAAATCTTATGACGGCAAGAAACCGTCTGCCTATGTCGAGAGCTTCGAGATCGGCCTGAAGTAAATGCCACCCGTCTAACCGACAACATTCCATTGAGCGAACACCTGATGAAAGCAACGTCTACCCCACTGGAACGGGCGCCTGCCAGGACGGCAGATGCTCCTACCAAACGTGGCCCCTGGTTTCCTGTCCATCGTGTCTCCCAGCGACTGGATCAGCTTGGCCTGCCATTTTTCATTCCGTATGCCCGCCTTCTGGCAGGGTTCGAAACGAAGAAGCAGGCAGCCGAGATCGCTCGCGGCGTTCTGGCACCGGGGGTAGCGATTCTTTTGTTTCTCGGTTCCTGGTCCGTGTGTGCAAAAGTAGTTCGCACCGACAGCGTGGCGATTCCGAGTCCAGCCGAGACATGGTCCGCGTGGCTGGGCATGCGTGAATTTGCTGCGATGAATGCAGCCAAAGAGGATGCTCACAACGAAAAGCAGCGGAAGCTCAGCACCGCCCTGTCCCTTCAGGCGGAGAAGGCGGCAGCAGCAGGAAACACCGCCAATGCCGAGACTTTCCGCACGCGGGCAGCAGAGGCGCTGAGCAATCGATATGCCGGATCGCCTACATTTGGCGACCAGATTGCGGTGAGCCTGCTCACAGTTCTCATCGGCTTTGCCACTGCCACAGCGATCGCCATTCCGCTGGGACTGCTGTGTGGTTTGAGTCCTCTGATCAATACGGCGATCATGCCGCTGATTCAGGTGTTCAAACCGGTATCACCACTGGCGTGGCTGCCGATCGTCTTCGTATTCGTCACCGCCCTCTACCAGCCCGCAGAAGATGCAAAGCTCTTCGGCCGTGCACTTTTCATCTCTGCGGGAACGGTAACTCTGTGCTCGCTCTGGCCGACGTTGATCAATACCGCGTTCGGAGCTGCCAGCGTGCAGCAGGATTTTCTGAATGTCGGCAAAGTCCTGCGACTCAACTGGCGTCAACGCATCTGGCGAATCGTCATGCCATCATCGCTGCCGTTCATCTTCACCGGTCTCCGATTATCACTCGGTGTCGGTTGGATGGTTCTTATCGCAGCAGATATGCTGGCACAAAATCCGGGCCTTGGAAAATTCATCTGGGATGAGTTCCAGAATGGTTCGTCCGAATCCATGAGCAGAATCGTCGTCGCCGTGATCGTCATCGGAATCATCGGCTTCCTGCTCGACCGAAGCATGCACACCCTCCAGCGCCTCGTTACCGCCGACAACACCACCGCGTAGAAATCCTTACCATGGCAAAAGCAAACAAGAAAATGCGCGCAGTGCCAGCGGTGCCAGCGGTGCCAGCCCGATCGCCTGACGGATCCCCATTTTATCCAGTCGCCCCGCCAGAGAAGGACTACCTTACCTTGCGGGGAGTCAACAAATCGTTCGGCAGTGCGACATCGGGCACAGAGGTGCTGAGAGACGTGAATCTCAGCGTCAAAAAAGGCGAGTTCGTAGCGATCGTTGGCTTCTCGGGCAGCGGAAAATCGACCCTGATCAACCTCATGGCTGGACTGGCAATTCCGGATAGTGGTCATGTCAGGATCGGCGGCGAACCCATTACCGGCCCGGATCCGGAGCGCGGTCTCGTTTTTCAAAACTACTCGCTGCTGCCATGGCTGAACGTTTCCGGCAATGTCAACATGGCGGTGAAGAAGGTCTTCGCCGACGAGGCAAAACAACGGCACGCTCAACGCGTTCAGGATGCCATTACGATGGTCAATCTCGGCGGTGCTGAGCACAAGCGCCCCTCTGAACTCTCGGGTGGAATGCGCCAGCGCGTCTCCGTCGCCCGCACACTTTCCACAAAGCCCGCGGTCCTGCTGCTCGATGAGCCACTCAGTGCTCTCGATGCCATGACGCGCGCCACGATCCAGGATCAAATCCTGGAGATCTGGGAAAGGGAGCAGCAAACCGTGGTGCTCATCACCAACGATCTCGATGAGGCCATACTCATGGCAGATCGAGTCATTCCACTCACCCCCGGCCCAGGCGCAACCCTCGGGCCAGAGTTCAAGATTCCACTGGCTCGGCCGCGCATTCGTGCGCACATTTTTGCCGATCCGGAAATTCAGGATCTTCGCGAAGCGATCGCCAGCTACCTCATATCACTGCGTGCCAGCCAGACCGACGTTGACGCGCAGGCGGTGGCGGAACTACCGAAAGCCGAACCGCTCGATCTCGATCGCCCAAATGGACAGGTTTTCCCTCCCTTTGCCCCGCGGAAGGCGGGGACAGTAGGCCGAATCACTAACAATGCCCCACATCTCGACATCTGGAACCTCTGCAAGGCCTACCCCAAACCGGGCGGCGGTCAGGCGGTGATCGTAAAGGACTTCTGTCTAAAAGTGCGCAACGGAGAATTTGTAACCGTGATCGGTCACTCCGGCTGCGGAAAATCAACCGTTCTCAGCATGATTGCTGGACTCAGTGATCCCACAGGCGGCGGCATGATTCTCGGAGACCGGGAGATCACCGAGGCCGGCCCGGATAGGGCTGTCGTTTTCCAGTCTCCCTGCCTGCTGCCCTGGCTCAGTGCATTGGACAATGTTCTCATCGGCGTGAACCAAGTGTTCGCACATCTCAGCAAAGGGGAGCGTCGGGACATTGCCTGCCACTATCTGGGATTGTTAGGTCTCAGCAATGCGCTTAACAAAAAGCCATCTGAACTCAGTCAGGGAATGCGCCAACGGGTCGGTCTCGCTCGCGCCTTTGCACTTTCGCCCAAGATGCTGCTGCTGGATGAGCCGTTCGGCATGCTCGATAAACTGACAAAATATGACCTTCAAGGTGTTCTTCTGGATCTCTGGAATCGCGTGAAATTGACAGCTCTCATGGTCACGCACGACGTCGATGAAGCCATCTATCTGTCCGATCGCGTAGTCCTGATGAGTAACGGCCCCGATGCTTCAGTCGGCGAGATCCTGGAGGTATCATTCCCTCGCCCGCGTCGCCGCGAAGAAATCATGAAGACGCGGCTTTACCACCAATACCGCGAGCACCTGCTCTCATTCCTCGAAGAACGGGCTCACCTTCACAAACCTCCGCGCCACTGCCGCGCAGAAACGGATACGCTCCTGGGATTCAAATCTTCCCGCGATCAGGTCGCGTAGATTGCTTACGGTAGAAATGAATCAAGTCCCGGTCATTCCCGAGTCCGCACCTTTCACTCTCGAACAGCGCGCATGGCTCAACGGCTTTCTCGCGGGCCTGTTAAGCCGCGGAGAGACTGCTCCTGCCACACTCCCTGCTGTTGAAGAGGGAAAGCCGGTGCTGTTCCTGTATGGCAGCCAAAGCGGCACCGCCGAAGGTCTCGCAAAGCAGTTTCACAAGCAGGCAATCGCCAAGGGATTTGCCTCACGCGTCGCCGGCATGGATGAATTCGGGGCCACCGCTTTGTCGACAGAAAAGAATGTGCTCGTCATCGCCAGCACCTGGGGAGAGGGCGAGATGCCAGACAATGCGACCGGCTTCTGGAATGCGCTCAATCAGAACGGCTCATCACCACAACTCACCGGCCTCAACTATTCGGTGCTGGCACTCGGTGACAAGAACTACGCCGATACTTTCTGCTTCGCTGGCAAAATGCTGGACCAGCGGTTCGAGGAACTGGGCGCGCACCGTGTTCATCCGCGCATCGATTGCGACGTCGACTATGACGAGCCGGCGGAACATTGGAAAAATGGCGTTTTCAGTGCGTTGTTAGACTCCAGGAGCAGTGAGAGTCGTTCAGGCAGCCCGGTAGCGGTGGCGGCAACAACAACACTTCAACGGGAGACATCCCCAGCGACAGTGGGATACTCCAAGAAGAATCCCTTTCCAGCTACTTTGCTGATCAACGAAAAGTTGACTGGCCCCGCTTCCGCAAAGGACACGCGACACTTCGCTTTCTCGATCGAAGGTTCCGACCTCGAATACGAGGCTGGCGATGCCCTCGGCGTCTTTCCACACAACTGCCCGGAAGTGGTGGACAGCGTCATTCTGGCCAAAGGGCTTGATCCCAAAGTGGAAGTGCCCACGCCGACAGGAGCAATGCTCCCCTTGCGCGAAGCACTCATTCAGCACTACGAGATCCGCTCGCTGCTCGGAGACACCGAGAAAACCACCTTGGCTCCGGCTGCGTTCGTAGAAGAATTGCGCAAACTGCAGCCGCGGCTGTATTCGATCGCCTCAAGCCCCAAAGCCCATCCGGGCGAAGTCCACCTCTGCGTAGATATCGTCCGCTATGAACAAAACGAGACACTCCACAAAGGAGTCGCCTCCACCTATCTCGCCGAACGTCTTCCAATCGGCAACACCACAGGGGTCTTTTTCCAGACAGCCAAACACTTTCGCCCGCCCTCCGATCCGAACTTGCCCATGATCATGGTCGGCCCCGGGACTGGCATCGCTCCCTTTCGAGCCTTTCTCGAAGAACGCGAAGCGACAGCGGCACCGGGGCGCAACTGGCTGTTCTTCGGAGCCCAACACGGTTCCAGCGATTTCTTCTACGAAA
>JAQCER010000145.1 GCA_027618625.1 Verrucomicrobiota bacterium | reverse complement strand
TGGTGATCTTCTCCGACCACCATCGGGGAGCGAGAACCGGGGCGGATGATTTCGCTGATTGCGAGGATACCTATCGTGCTGCGCTGGACCATTACCTTAACGATGGGCATCGCCTGGTGCTGCTGGGCGATGTTGAGGAACTCTGGGAGTGCTCGCCAAAATCTGTAGTGGCCGCCTATGCCGACACTTTACGCTTGGAACAAAGTTTTCACCAAGCGGGTGGGTATACGCGAATCTACGGCAATCACGATGATGAATGGACGACACCTTGGAAGATGAAGATGCATCTGGAGCCGTTCATTTGCGACCACACCGGCTGTGGAGTGATTCTGGAAGCGCTCACTCTCAAGCTCACTGCCGGAGGCCAGGAATTGGGAGAACTCTTCCTCACTCACGGGCATCAAGGCACGCCTGACTCCGATCGCTTCGCACCGTTCAGTCGGTTTCTGGTGCGCTACGTGTGGCGCCCCTTGCAGCGGATGTTGAAGATTCGATCGAACACGCCCTCTCAGGATTATGATTTGCGGATGCAGCACGAGATCGCGATGTCGAAATGGGCTGCGAACCAGAGCCGCATGCTGTTGATCACCGGCCACACTCACCATCCTGTCTTTCCGCATCGACACTCAGATGACCGCGCAAGCCTGCATCTGGAAGAACTCCGGGCCCGCATCGAAAAACGTGGTCTCGCTCCAGAAGAACGTATGCGACTGGAGGACGAAATTGGTCTGATGGAAGCGGCGGCTCGTCGGCTGGAGTTTCTTCCGAAGAATGAAAGCCGAGCAACACCGGCGTCGACTCGCCAGTGTTATTTCAATGCTGGTTGTTGCCCGTTTGCAGACGGCGACATTACCGGAATCGAAATCGCGGATGGCGTGATTCGTCTGGTGCGCTGGTCTGCCCTCGTCGACGATCGTGTAGCGAGGCGCGTTGTCCGCCAGGCAGACTTGGAAGAATTGTTCGAGTCCGAATGAGATAGGCCTCGAACTTTGCTACGACTTCTGGATTCTGTGCGGCAACATCGTGCTGTGCTGCTCCCCGACGTCTTGTGCCAGATCGACCAAGAGCAATGGTTCGTCAGGCTCAAGAGCATCGCCTCCCTCAGCGAGTTCTGGTTGCTCCTTGCCCAGCAGCGTCGGAACAATGCATCTCCCATCGATAGGAACATCGGCTAAAAGCTCGGCCTGGGAGAGACTCGCTGCCGTGGGCAGGAAGTCGGCGAACATCCATGGCACATTGCGAACCACACCAGCAGCGATTCTGTCCGGCCACCGAATTACCATGAGAGTCCGGATGCATCCCTCATACATTTCCCGCTTTCTTCCACGGAGCGGGCCGCTGCTATCGAATGTGCCATCGTAGCGATTCGCAGCTCCATTGTCGCTACAGAAGAAAAAACATTGAATGCCTGGCTAGCGATGCACTGTCGCTCTGCGACATCGTCCAAGTGACCGCGCTGCAGGAGGGGCCGTTTCGTAGCGTGTGGTGATCGCGGTTTTGAAGTGAAGATTGAGCTAAAGCTCAAGCCAAGCCACTTTCTCGAAAGTAGTTTGGGCTTTAGCCCGATTCGTCGTGCTGGAAAATTGCGACGATACCTGTCATTTCAATTCAATGTTGATGCACGACTAGCGGCGGATCGGAGTCCGCCACTCCTTAGCAGGGCTGGAGCTGGGCGCAGCCTGCTCACTCTACGAACATCAATTCACTACATCAGCGCAGCGATCACAGAGTGTGTCATGCTCGGGGTGCTGGCCGACTCCTGGAAGGAAACGCCAGCAGCGCTCGCACTTGCTGTATTCACTGTGGGTAACGGTCACCCTGGTCTCATCGCCGTCGCCAGCGATGATCGTGAGGTCACTGACGATGAGAAACTCTGACAGCGTCTCGATGTCTTCACCGATGGTTGCGACCGGGTGGCCTTTTGCCAGGGTGACTTCGACATGGGCTTCGAGATTGCTGCCGATGGTTTTCGCCTGTCGGGCTTTTTCGATTTCCTGCTGGATGCTGCCGCGCAGATCGAGAAGGGCAGCGACTTTGGGGGTTGCCTCGGCGACTGCGAAAGCAGGATCGAGCCTCGGAAAGTCTTCGATGTGGACTGAATCGGTGTGGCCCGCCAGTTCCCATGCCTCGTCCGCGGTGTAGACAAGGATGGGGGCCAGCAGTCGGGTGAGGGATTCGAACACCTGATGCATCGCCGTCTGCGCAGAGCGTCTGCGAATTCCGTTTTCAGCATCACAGTACATGCGATCCTTGGTGATATCGACGTAGAGGCTACTGAGATCGACAGCGCAGAACTGGTTCAATTCATTGAACACCCGGCGGAACTCATACTTGTCGTAGGCGGCAAGACATTCGGTGACGACGGCGTTCATCCGTTCAAGGATCCAGCGGTCGATCATTGTCAAATCGGCGGGTGCCACGGCATTGGCGGGATCAAACTCTGACAGATTCCCCAAAAGTATCCTCAGAGTGTTGCGAATGCGACGATAGGTATCGGCGGTTTGATCGAAGAGTTCTTCACCAAAGGGAACCTCGTTCTGCCAGTCAACACTGCTGACCCAGAGACGCAGGATGTCCGCACCGTACTTATCGTAGAAGTATGCAGCGTCCATCGGTTTGCCTTTCTTCTCATCAGACTTTGACACCTTCTTCGTCTTTTGATCGGACAGACCAGCCTTCTTGCGTTCTTCGCGCTCCTTGTTTGACAACTGCCGCACAACGAAACCGTGCGTCATGACTGTTTTGTATGGCGCATGGCCGCGGTAGCCGACACTCAGCATGAGCGAACTCTGAAACCAGCCGCGGTGTTGGTCGGTGGCTTCCAGATACAGATCTGCCGGGCATTCCAGTTCCGGGCGGCGATCGATGACCGCTACGTGACTGGAGCCGGAGTCGATCCAGACATCGAGCGTGTCCTGACAACGGGTTGAGCCAGCGGGCAGGCCGAGACTTTTGTTCCACCAGGCGTCGTCCTTTTCAAACCACAGGTTGGATCCGCCCTCTTCGATGAGCGTCCCAACTCTACGGATGAGCTCAGGGGCGAGCATCTCCTCGCCCTCCGGTGTGTAGAACACTGGCAATGGCACACCCCAGGTGCGCTGACGGGAGATGCACCAGTCGGGGCGAGATTCCACTGTGCCGTAGATACGGTTGCGGCCCCAGGGCGGCAGCCATTCGACTTTGTCGATCTCCGCCAGTGCGATTGGACGCAGGTCGTCGATACGAACGAAAAATTGTGATACGGCACGGAAGATAATCGGCGTCTTTGATCTCCAGCAATGCGGATATGAGTGCCGGTAGCGCTCGCGCCCTAACAGATGCCCACTGGCAGCGAGCATTTCGATGATCGGCTCGTTGCATTGGAATACGTGCTTGCCGACGAGGTGCGGCAGACCCACATCTTCGGTGTAGTTGCCAAGGTCATCGACAGGTGACAGCACCGCGAGGCCATTCTCCCGCCCGGCGAGGTAATCATCATTTCCATGTCCTGGGGCAATGTGGACAGCGCCTGTTCCAGTTTCGGCAGTAACGAAGTTGCCGAAGATCACTTTGGAATCGCGATCGAGTAAAGGATGGCGCGTCGTGGCACCTTCAAACTCACTGCCCTTCATCGCGGTGCCTTCACCCGCCAGCGCAAAGCCGGTCTTGGCCGCAAATGATTCGATCAGTGACTTTGCGATCACCAGGTCTACTTCGCGACCAGCTTCCGCGTGACGGAAAGTGCCGCGCACATAGTCGAAGTCTTTGTTCAATGCGATGCCGAGGTTCGCCGGCAGCGTCCATGGTGTCGTCGTCCAGATCACCAGTGATGACTCGCCAGCGAGCGCTCCAGCATTGATGTCGAACTTCACAAAGATGGCGGTGTCCGTGACGTCTTCATATTCCACCTCAGCTTCTGCCAGTGCAGTCTGTGCGCCGTAGCTCCAGGACACTGGCTTCAGGCTGGAGTAGACGAGACCGCGTTCAACCAGCTTCGCGAACACGCGGACGATGTCTGCCTCGTACTCTGGGGCAAGTGTCAGGTATGGATTCTCCCAATCCCCGAACACACCCAGGCGGCGGAACGACTTGCGCTGAATATCGATAAACTTGCGCGCGTATTCCTCCGAACGGCGACGCACCTCCACGGGTGTCAACTCGCGCGCCTGCTGTACGACTTTGAACTCGATCGGCAATCCGTGACAATCCCAGCCTGGAATGTAGGGCGCATAAGAACCAGCCATGGTGCGGCTTTTCACCACCAGGTCTTTGAGCACCTTATTCAGTGCTGTGCCCATGTGGACGTCGCCATTGGCGAATGGCGGGCCATCGTGCAGAATGAACCTTGGGGCACCTTCGTTCTTCCGTCGCTCGGTAATGCGGTGGTAAAGCTTGCCGCTTTCCCATTTTTCCAGCCGTTGCGGTTCGCGTTCGACCAGACTTGCCCGCATCGGGAAGTCGGTCTTCGGCAACAGTAACGTGTCTTTGTATCGGTTCTTTTTATCAGCCCCTTCGCTCATAGAATAATAGGGCGCCGGACGGTGGTTTGTGCCGCACGACCCTCAGATGCGCGGAAACTAGCACCGCAGGGGTATCGGGTCAATGGCCGCTGGGCGCTGCCGCGACACGGCAAAATCGCCACCGGTCAGTTTTTAACAATGTCAACGCGATCGCCGATTTTCGATTCCTTGAAGAAAAACTCTGCGGTGGACCTGGGGAGTCTGACGCAGCCGTGAGAGGCCGCGTATCCGGGCAGCGCGCCTTCGTGAAACCCCATGGCAGTGCAACTGAATCGCTGGAAAAAAGGCATCTCTGCGTCGCCATAGAGGTTCGAGTGATGCATAAGCTCCTTGTCGGTGATCACATATTTGCCCGGTATCGTCGGATGCGTGCTCCGGCCGGAAGAAATCCCTGAGGTCTTGATCACTTTGCCATTCTTGATCAGCGTCGCCTTCTGCGTGGAGAGGTTAATAACGAACTGCCGCTCCTGCTTGTCGTCCTGCCATGGGACGCCGATGAGTATTTGCTGCATTTGAACGTTCTCTCGCTTCGCTGCAAACTGGATCGGGAATACTTTGGTCGGTGCTGTTGCAGCATAGCGATTCGCCCCTTTGTCCAGCAGCGCCAGCACGATTTCTTTTTGATCAAGGCAGGTTGCAGCGATCAAAGGCGGTCACCTGCTTGATTGATTCTTTGCGCACGTAGAAGTCGAGCAGCGCATTCTTGAACAATTTGCGAAACTCAAGGGTCGCGGGCGTTATCAGGTAATTGTCTGGTGGTGGCGCGCTCTCGTGATGGATCAGGGCGATAGTCACTTCATCGTGCCCCATCACGATCGATAGAGGAATTGCCGCCTGACCTTCCGGAGCGAGCTGCGTGGGGTCGGCGCCAAATTCCAACAGCATCTGGACGATCTGGGGCTGGTTCTGCCGAATCATTCCGATCAATGCGGTATCGCCGTTTTCGTTGCGTTCGTGGACGCTGGCTCCCATTTCCAAGAGTGTCCGCACACCTGTGTAGTCTTGATTCTTCAGGGCGATCCATAGCGTGCCATCTACATTCTTCACCAGCGGGAGCAACGACGCCGTTACTGACGAAAGCTTTGCTGCCATTGCATGATGGATGGGCCGCCAGCCTTCGGAATCCGGGCGCTCAAGATCGACGCCTTTCGCAATAAAGAGACCGAGCGCCTTTACCACTTGCTCCTCTTTCAGGCCCGCTTGATTCGTGCGCTGAATCAGGTAACTGACGATCGGTAGCCCGCCAGTCGTGATGGCATTGGGATCTGCGCCCGCTTCAACAAGCGCCAAGACCAACTCAAGATTGCCGCTCTGCGCCGCCAGGAACAAGGGCGTCTCACCTCGGTCTGTAGCAATGTCAGGATCCGCGTGGTGCTTCAGAAGGATGCGGATACCCTCGTAATCGTTCGCTTTGATCAGCGCAATCAATGGTGGCATTCCACTGAACGAAGCCTGGGAAGATGCTCCTTTTGCCAGCATCCTGTCGGCAGCCTCATGACCGCCGTGTTGAAACGCCAGCTCGAGAGCCACCTGACCACGTGCGTTCAGGGCATCCAGCTCAGGCCCGTGCTCGGCTAGAACATTGAGTGCTACCCATTGTTTCGCCCCGGCAGCGATGTGCAGGGGCGCATCACCTGAGGCATTCTGCTGGCTGGTCGACACCCCAGCCCTCACCAGAATACCGAGCAGTTCGGCATCGCCTGACTGAGCTGCAGCGAAAACACTTTCCACGGTCGGAGCGACGCCCCGCCTTTCCAGTTCGCGGAGAGCAACACTGGGGTCGACAAACCAGCCGGAGAGGGTCAGGAACGCAACGATCCCCGGCACGGCGACTAAGGCACCGACAATCCGTAGCCAGCGGCTGCGCTTTCGATTGAACCGATTCATGTGCAGGAAGTTACCTCCCTGCAATAGAGTCTCGGAACGGTTGAAATGCAAATCGCGATTCAAACGCGATACGTTCGATGACGCCTGATCGCGCAGGAGTGCAATAGCCTCTGCGGCAGTCGATTCAAACGAAAACTGCCGGTCCACAACTCGCGTGAACAGGCATTGGAAAAGGTCCTTTTGGAGCCCAGGCGACTTTTAGCGGCGACGGCGAAGACCGATCACCGCAACTCCCAGCAATGAAAGAATTGCGGAAGAAGGCTCAGGAATCGCATCCACTTCTATCGAGAACGCGTAGGAACGACCCAGATTCGCGTGGGCAAAGCCGCCCACGGAACCGCCAACTACTGCCTGGCTGATGAGGCCATCTGCATTGTTGTCATGATCGACAGTCGAGCCGCTGGCGTAATTGAGCTTGATAGGATTCTGACTTCCTGGACCCGTCGGGTTTACGATCCCTGCATAAACAACCGTTGAACCGGTAAGGGTGAACTGGTTGGAACCACCAAAAGGAACCGTTACATCTGCATTAAGGGTAGTGACATCAATCTGATCTCCCACGCCAAGAATCTCGTAAGTATTCGCTGCAGTGAGTTTTGCCAGATAAGGGATCACACTCCCGGTTTGCCCCGCCTGGTAGGAGAAGCTGTTGATGGAGTAAACCCCCGCAGCCAAAGTTGCCGTAAACGTGTCGTCCAAATTCTGACGACTCTGATCCGAGGTGCCGTCAGAGGGCGTATCTACAGCGACGTTAGCTCCTTGGAGCAATAGAATGCCAGTACCCGCGCCAATAATGGTCGCAGCGCTCGCGTTACCGATGAACCCAGCTGCAATTGATGCGGAGAGGAGTGTCTTTATGATGGTTTTTATTCGCATATATGAATTTTTCAGTTATGAGAGGAAAGCTTACCGTTCGATCAGAATGTCCGCAAGGGAAATCAGGGCTTACGCATGAGGAGTTGATGGTATTGTGGCGATTAGGGAGAATCGAAAGAGCGGATCGAGGG
>JAQCER010000144.1 GCA_027618625.1 Verrucomicrobiota bacterium | reverse complement strand
TTTGCTTTTCGATCTCCTTGCCCGCGCCAAATCCCCCTATTTTACGTTGCGAATCCCGGATAGAGCCATGTTCCTCAAGCGATCAGAGATCGCGTATGCACTAAACTAGGCATTAAAATCGATGGAGGAAAGGCCCTTTCTCAACATGGCAAAAAGGTCTTGCGAGCACCCAAGAAACTCTGAAAATCCTAGTCGCTTCAGATAACACGAGCGATTGTGAAACAGTTGATCGTTGTGACATCCCCCCACCGTAGCGAAGGTCATCGCCTTGAACAGGTGGTCAATTTTACGACGCTTACAACAGTTTATGGTCTTAGCGCGTTGAATCATTGAATGATTTCATTCCGGGTTCGTTGCGCCCAGGCCGTTCGGGCTCGGCGCGCTCTGCTTTTCGTTTTGTTATTGCGAAAGCATAGCTCGATCGCTCGATCGCTCGATCGCTCGATCGCTCGATCGTAAGCGTCCTTAATTTCGCCACTTGGGTTGGCGGTTGGTGTCGCGATTTTGGGTTTCGGCGGGCGCTTGGCGTTCGTCTGTCAAAAAAACGCCATCAAGGCCGTCAAGACATCAAGACAGGCCCACTCCAGATCAATGCATGGGAGAATCGCATCCCGGCGGAGGGGTTCTCGCGACCTTTCAGGCGGCTTTCGTTGCATCAATTCACAGCAAGTCGGTCGATCAACTCGATTAATGACCTTTTTGATTTTTTAATCGCTTGGAGTTGTCGAACTCGGGGGAAAGACTCGCGGCAATTTTTGGAGCCCCTACTCTTTCCACGCCTGTTCCAGCTCGAAATCCGATACGCGATAGGCGGGAAGCCAGACGATCCCGACGGCTTTGACTTCGATATTTTTCTTGAGTGGCTTGATCGTCACTTGTTCAAATTTCTCAGCGGCGGCTGCCATGGTCGCGCGCACCTCGTCCAGTTCTGCAGTGAGCTGCTGCTCCAGTTCCTTGATGTTTTCCTGAAGCACCTCTATCTTGTCTTCGGCGTGGTCGACATCCTTACCCTGTTCCCATGCCCGTGACATGCTGCGCATCGATGTCCCTGCTCTGCTCATGTTGGTGACGCTCAATTTCTTTCGACCCATCAATGCTCCGAGAACACTGGAACCGAGGGAGACAAGGGAACCCATCTTAGCCGACCGAGCCTGCGCGACTTCTTTTTCGTGTGCGATCTCGGCACGCTTCAGCTTCTCCTCCACCTTCTCACCTTCCTTGCGATACTTTTCCCGTAGCGCCTCGACTTGTCGGTCGCGTTCTTCGGCGGCCGCCAGTTTCACTCGGGCTCTGAAGTCTACCTCTGGTTCGCCAGGCTTGGAATGCAATCCAACGGCAGCACTCTTGAGCAGCTTCATCCCGCGCTCGCGATAGATCCAGTTCTCGAACTCCGCTGCCGCTTCCTTGTAAAAAGACGCATTGAGCAGTCGACCGGGAAGCTCTCCGGTCGTGCAGGGCTCGAATGGATTAGAATCCATTTGCGCGGGCCCCACATCGATCTCTTCAGAATCGTCCCAGGCGATATCGTCGGTTCCGGCCCGGATCCTGGTGATCAGATTGATCTTCATCGTTCCGTCAACGTCGAGCTTCGAATCGGAGATGTAGACTTCGGCAGACCGAAGAACGGCTGGCAGATAGATCAACTCAACATTGCTCCGCGGATTTCTGATACGGAGGAAATATTCCTTCACTCCGTTGGGAAGTACCGGTCGAACGATTTCCTTTTTCTCAGCCGGGGTGGTGGCGACGTCTCCAGCCGCTGGATTCGTTTCCATCCCGTTCGACTGCCGCGCCGCCTTCACTGGGTCCATGAGCAGTTTGATCTGCCCACGGGTCATCGGCCCGCGCAGGTAGGACATGACCCATCGGACCTGGAACGTGACCGGACCATCCTCGTGAACGTTGTTCAGAAGAAACGCACGGTTGCCAAGGCCAGCGAGAATTTGCTCCATCTCTGCCCGATCGAATGACGTGCCCTGCGTGGCCGCTGCACCTTCAAGGCCCTCAATCACTCGCATCTTGTCGCGCTCGGTCTGGAGGCGACCGAGAAACCAGGTTCCAATGTTGGACAGTGCCTTGTAATCCAAGTCGACTGGATTCTGAGTAGCGAGCAGGAGGCCGAGTCCGTAGGCACGAGCCTGCTTCAACATGGTCATCAGCGGCTTCTTGGAAGGAGGATTTGCCGTCGGTGGCAGGTATCCATAAATATCATCCATGTAGAGCATCGCCCGGAGACTGGTGGTTCCCGATTGTCCCCGCATCCATCCCTGCACCTGATTAAGCAAAAGCGAGACGACAAACATCCGCTCCTTCTCGCTGAGGTGGGCGATCGAAAAGATGCTCACGCGCGGCTTGCCGGTGGTGCTGTCGCGGAGGAACTGCTTCACATCCATAGGCTCACCATTCAACCAGCTGGCAAAACCGGGCGAAGCGAGTAATCCATTGATCTGCATCGCCAGCGCCATGCGTTCTTTTTGTGGATAAAAGGATTCCAGCCCAATGACGCCGATCTTGTCAAAGGAAGGCGTCTGAATGTTCAAAATTAACTTCTCGAGACTCAGGTTCTCACCGGCCGACCAGCTGCGACTGAATACTTGCGAAAGAAACACATGCTCGCGACTGAGAATGGGATCGGCATCAATTCCTAACAATGACAGAATACTGGAGACGCTGCTCTCGATACAATCGGAGAACAATTCCGGCTCATCGAGGATCTCGAACGGAGGGACGTCCAATGAGCTGAGAATCGAAACCGGAAGACCTGCATTGCTCCCAGGGGTGTAGATTCTCACATCCACCTTGTCGCGCAAGGTGCGGACGCGCTCGCCACTCTGCCCCCACTCCGCGAGACCATCCTTCCACATCTCGGCCTGCTGAGCTGCAAATTCGTCAGGCGTTTTTCCTCTTTTTGCGGCATCCTCTTCATTGATCCAAGGGCGAAAATCAGACCCTCGGAAATCCGGAAAGGTGAGCATCAAATTAGCGATGTCCCCTTTCGGATCGATCACGATCGCCGGGATATCATCCATCATTGCCTCTTCCAAGATAGCCAGGCAAAGCCCGGTCTTGCCGCTTCCCGTCATCCCCAGAACCACTCCATGGGTCACGAGATCCTTCGAGTCGTACATGAGCAAGTCATCCTGGAGCTTGCCCTGCTTCAGATCGTAGCCACGACCAAGGTAGAACGCGCCTAGTTTCTCGTAATCTTCAACGTTGATGTTCATTGGTATACAAATAGTGGGAGAAACGAGGACTTCGAGCCAGAATTCACAGCACAGACACGGATTGCAATTCGAAATCAACCAACTATCGATTAGACTCCATAAATGGGAGAATTGTCACACGAATCAGAGTTTGAAATGCCGCACCGCAGCTGGGCTGAAATCGACCTTTCAGCCATTCGCCACAATGCGCGGATCGCTCAGTCGATGTGCGGCGGCACGTCACCCGCGGTATTGGCAATCGTCAAAGCGGACGCATACGGGCACGGAGCAGTAGACGTAAGCCGGGCGCTGGAACAAGAGCCGTGCGTGTTCGCATTCGGTGTTGCCAATGTTCGGGAAGCGCTCGAATTGCGTTCGGCCGGAATCAGCCTCCCAATTTACGTCCTCGGGGCAGCACTCCCTGCCGAACGGGAAATTTTGGTTTCGCGTGGATTCATCGCTGCCATTTCGAATCTTGAAGAGGCTGAGCACTTCTCGAAACTAGCCGTTGCGAAAGGCACGGTGACGAGCGTCCAGATCGTCATCGATACTGGCATGGGCAGAATGGGAGTACTCCCGGATCGAGCGCTAACATTGGCACTAACAGCAGCGTCGCTTCCAGGAATTAGGATCGACAGCATTTCCAGCCACCTGCCATCGGCCGACGAGGACAGCGCATTCACGAAGACTCAAATTGAGAACTACCGTGCGATCCTGTCACAACTGCGAAACGCAGGCATTGCGTTCCCCCGCTCGCACATTGCCAACAGCGCGGGCACGATGGGCTACAGCGTGCCAAGCGAAGAATGTGTCCGAGCCGGGCTCATGCTCTATGGGACGGCGCCCATTCCATTGTTCCAAGACCGTCTAAAACCGGCACTGACATGGAAGGCCCGTGTAGTCCTGGTGAGAGATCTGCCAGCGGGACACGGCATAAACTACGGGCGCACCTTCATCACCAGACGCCCGACCGTTGCCGCAACCATCAGTGCTGGCTACGCGGACGGCTATCCCCGGCACCTTTCCGGTAAGGGAGCAGAGGTACTGATCAATGGTCAGCGATGCCCCGTACTGGGGCGGATCACGATGGATCAAATCGTCGCGGACGTAACCGATCTGAAGCAGCGACCGGCTGCGGGTGCCGAGGTTGTCATGTTAGGAAGACAGGGCGACACCCTTTTGTCGGCAGTGGAGCTTGCTGAGATGGCCGACACCATCCCCTGGGAAATCTACACCGGAATCGGCAGCCGGGTCACGAGGATCGCGCGATAGTTCAAATTTGCGACAAATCGCTGAACCGACTCGTAAGCCGATTTGATCGATTTGCTTTCCATGGCTTAATTATCATAATAACCGTAGACTATAGGTTAAGTTACTCTTAGGTTAACGGTCTATGCGAAGCTCCGCCCCAACATCGACGACGCCCCAATCCGCTGCTGCCCCTACTTTCGAACGGCCCATGATGGGAAGCAGCAAGGAGAACAGCAGGACGTTGGCGTTCGTCCTGATTCTGATCGTCACTCTTCTTGCGGAAGGCCTGGCATTGAATGCTGAGTTTTTCATGGATGATTTCATGCACATCGTGAATTCCGAAACGGTGATCGGCAACGAATGGAATCCGTCTACGTTCCGCACGCTCCCGTATCTCGTATACCGCGGGATCTATTCAGTGGCTGGACCGTCGCCTTTTGCATTCCACTGCCTCAATTTCCTGCTGCACTTAGGTGTCGTCTTGAGCATTTTTGCGGTGGGCAAGCTTTTGTTTCGCCGCCTCAAACTCCTGGGCGACGACGAAGCCCGCGAGCGCGCGGCCCATGGTCGGAGCCTTGATCTTCGCTGCACATCCATTTTGCACCGAGGCGGTGAACTACGCTGCGTGCGCGACGATCCAAATGGTGACGCTGTTCTCGATGCTGGCCAGCTATCATGTGCTGCGGTTTCTGGAGAGCCCGAGTCGGCGATCGATGGTTGCGGGCATTTTGCTGATCATGCTGGCTGCGTTCGCAAAAGATCCCGGGATCTTCCATGTGGGAATCAATGTCGGCCTGCTCTGCCTCGTGCTGGCAGATCGCTCTTGGGTTGGCCGTGCGAAGACCTGGCTCAAAGAGAAGAGTTTGTCGGCAGGGATCGCTCTTGGAATTCTGACATCAGGAACGCTCTACTTTATCGTTTCGAAGTGGGTAGGCGTTGTTTCTAGCGTCGTTTCCACGTATGGCATGGAATACGTCGGTCACTTTTTAACACAGGGGCGGATGCTGTGGGGATATCTCGGACGCATGATTCTTCCCATTCATCTTCATAGCGATCACCACATCGCCGTATCGCGCTCCGCTGGAGATGATCCAATGGCGGTCACCGCCCTGGCCGCTGTGGTGATTCTCTGCGCGCTGGTAGCCATCGGACTCTTTCGGAAAAAAACCCGCGCCGCCTGTCTGCTTGCCTCACTGGTGCTCGGACACCTTGTGCTGCGGTTTGCTTACCCAATTTACGAACATTCCGTCGAATATCGCGCTTACCCCAGCCTGCCGTGGGTTGGATTAATTGGAGGGCTGGGGTTCGGCATGCTTTACGCGATCAAGCAAAAGCCAGCGATCCTGACCGCGCTCGGAGTCGTTGTCATCGGCTGCGCCGCATCAGCCACGCGCTCGGCACTCTGGTCGAACAGCCAGATGCTCGCAAACGACTCGTCCTTGGCCTACGAGTTGAACAATCGCCCGCGCTGCAATCTTCAGACAATCGCCTATCAGTCAGGGAATTACGAAGAGGTGCTCACCATCGCCGACGCAATCCACGACGCCTACGGGAAGCTGATCGCCTTCAACCAGAACAATCCGCAAAAACGGGAATATGATCCAAATCGCGCGCTCGATGACCTCCTGATGTGCGAGCAGATGAAAACTTACGCCATTGCAGAGCTGGAAGGCTCGAAAGCAGGAATTGAATTCGCGAATGAGCGCATCAATCACTTTCGTAAAAATCTGACCCCGGGCCGCCGACTGTCGACGGATCAAGAGGAAGAAGTCGAAAAGGCACTGGAATCGTTGCTGGCCGCTCGAAAAGTCCTGACCGAAGTTGGCGACGAATACGACCGCCGAAAGCAGGAGCAAAAGCGCCTTACCGCCCAATCTGAAGCGCCTGTGGCGGACGAAAAGTAGGAGATTTCCGCCCGAAGGTGGTTCCTGCCACAGTCAGGCGGCCTTCGGAGCATTTCGTGCTTCTATCTCGGGCAAAATGCCCCTACGGTGCCGCGCCGTGGACCTTACTGCACTCGACTGGATCATCATCGCCGCCTATATGCTCTTCGCATTGGGCATAGGAATCTATTACTCAAAACGCGCAAGCGAGAGTTCGGAGGAATACTACCTGGCAGGAAGATCGCTGCCGTGGTGGGTAGTCGGCACGTCGATCGTTGCGACCACTTTCGCGGCAGACACTCCGTTAGCCATCACCGAGATGTCCCGGGCCAAAGGAATCTGGGAGAACTGGTTCTGGTGGAGCTGGCTGCTCTATGGATTGCTTGCAGTGTTTCTGTTCTCGCGGCTCTGGCGACGAGCACACGTGCTCACTGAAAACGAGTTGATTGAACTGCGATATTCCGGGCGACCTGCGGCTTTCCTGCGAGCGTTCAAAGCTGGCTACTTCGCGATCCTCTACAACTTTATCGTGCTTGGCTGGGTCATCAAGGGAATGTCGTCCGTTCTAACTGTGGTGCTGGACCTGCCTAAAGACCAGACTCAATGGGTGATCATCGGGCTCGTAGTGCTGACCGTTACCTATTGCCTGATGTCCGGATTCTGGGGTGTCGTGATGACTGACCTGATTCAATTTGCAATCGCAATGATTGGCGCAATTGCGCTCGCCTTTGTCGCCTTAAATGCAGTCGGCGGAATCGATGGGCTCAAAACTAAACTGGACCAGGTACTTCCGGCCAATGCAGCGCGCCTGGACGCAAAAATTGCCGAGAAAAAACAATTACTCGCTCAGTTACAGGGTACTGAACGAGACACTGCAATTGCAACCTTTGGCGCTGAAACCGATGATATGGTTGCGAGAGCAGCCGGACTTACGGGCGACCAACTTACTCTCGCTCAGCGCAAAATCGACGAACGCAGTAAATTTGCCGCGCAGCTAACCGGAACGGATAAGGAAATCAATGACGCCCTCGATAGCCTCGGAAGAGATATCCAAAAACTAGG
>JAQCER010000143.1 GCA_027618625.1 Verrucomicrobiota bacterium | reverse complement strand
AAGAAGGAGAAGGAGGAGAAGGAGGAGAAGGAGGAGAAGGAGGAGAAGGAGGAGAAGGAGGAGAAGGAGAAGTGCTCTCATGCTCCATGACAGGAGAGATCATGGATTGTCTGAGAGATCATGGATTGTCCGGGAAATAGTCGGGGAAATAGTCGGAGTGTTGCGGGAGTGACATCCAAGGGAGCGGCTGCGTCTCGCTGCCGTCAAGGTCACCAAGGACTTTGGGATCGCAGCCGGGGATCTTGTGGTGGAGCTTGACCCGAGAATTTCGGCGGCGAGGACGCCGCCGTTCCATAGGTGCGGAGAATCATCATTTGTTGAGTTCAGTCCTGAAGAATTGGAGGAAACGCATTGGCCGGGTCGAGGATGCGGAACTGGAAAAGGCCATTGATGGGCTGAACGAGATCATCGGAGGCTAGCAAGTATCCAGAGGCCGGAGCCCGGAGGGCGGGAATGGCGAATGGGGTTCATGCGGGGGCGCGGGAATCGTCCGTCTTGGAGGCGGTTTCCTTCGGCTCGTCTGAGCTCTGACTTTGATGGAATTCCTGGTGGAATTCGCAGCGCATCTTCCGGGACGATGCAACAGACTCTCGACCATCCTGCCAAGGCGGGGAACTCAAGCCCGTGGCAAATTCTCATCTTCCGGGCTTGAGCCCCGACCGCGCCAGCCATACGCCCGGCTGTCTTCTGCGTCATTTGAGCTGGAATTGTGAGGGCTGTGGAGAGCTAAACGATGCCGGGATTCATAGTGCTTGTTGGAACTGCCGGCTCAGCCGGACGGAAAATAATTCGCGCCCACAGGGAGGCGGCGACGAGACTCGGAATGAGGGCGGATTTGGGATCGGTGAGAACCTCGGCATCGCCGCGCTGAAGGTTCTTGGGTGCACGGCGATCGGCGCTGTGCTGCAGGTGCGGTTTTCCAATGGGCTCCCCGCAGATTAGGGGATATTTTCTGGTGTTGCCGGACTTGAACCGGTTCAGCCAAGGAAGGCCCCCATCCGCCGCCAAACAAATCCTTGGCACGGCGGGAAAGCGGTTTAGCTTTTCGGCTAATGAATTTCCGCCCCGAAACGCCCTGCAGAGGCAGGCCGGCGGTTTTTTCGCCTGATTCTGCGTCTCGTCGTGCCCGTTTTTCAACATCTCGGCTCGATTCCTGTCCCTCGTCCCTCCGCGCCCCCCTTTCTACCCCTCGCCGGTCCCCGCAAGGGCAGATCCAAGCTCACCGGCACAAGATCGGCATCGGCGTCGCCACCGGAGCGGACAAAGTCTTCATCTCGCCCGGCAAACCGGACATTGAGCCCGACCGCATCCTACCACTCGCACTCGCCTCCGATCTCAAGGATGGCAAGGTGCGATGGTCCGGCCACTGCATGGCGAATCCCTGGAACGTCAATGGCCTCGTGGACCTCGCCGAATACCCGCTACTGAGGCAGCACCTCAAACCCCATCACGAGCTTCTCTCAAGCCGCCATACAGCGAAGAAGGACCGCGCCGAGAACTGGCACAAGACCATCGACCGCGTGAACCTCGGCCTCTTCAAGAAGCACAAACTCTACATTGCCGACATCAAGGAACGCCTCCTTCCCGCTCTCGACCTCGGCAAAACCTATCCGCAGCACAACCTCTACTGGATCACCTCTGAGACTTGGGACATCAAAGTCCTCGGAGCGCTGCTCATGTCCGTCGTAGGCGAGTTCTTCATCCATTGCTACGGCGTCCGCATGCGCGGCGGCTATCTCCGTTTCCAAGCCCAATACCTCCGCCGCATCCGCGTTCCCGATCCGGCAAGCATTTCACCGAAACTCGCCGACACCCTCCGCCATGCGTTCGAAACCCAGGATTTCGAGCTCGCCACCAAAGCCGCGATGGAGGCTTATCAGATCGACGAAATTCCCCAATGAGCAACCTTCCCGAGACCGAGCTTTTTCACAAAGCGATCAAACACTGGTGGGCATCGAAGAAAAGTGCCACTCCCAAAAAAGCCCAAGGCGGAACGCGCGACGCCAATCTTCACGGCAAGACAATGGACGGATTTGCGGTCGCCATCCGCGATTTCCTGATCGGTCTCAACGTCAAGCCGGAGCACATCTTCGCCGGAGGCCATCTCTCCACCTCGCCGTCCATTCTTCCATCCTATTTCCGTCCTTCCAAAAACTGGGATCTCATCGTCCTCGCCAATAGCCGCTTTCATTCGGCAAATGGTGATACAGGCGAACCCGTCCTGTATGCAGCAACCGAGTTCAAGTCGCAGGACAAGAGCATCGGCAACAACCAGAATAACCGACTGGAGGAAAGCCTCGGCAATGCCACCGACTTTTGGACTACCTACGAGCACGATGGTTTTGTAAGGCAGTTGCCACGTCCATGGCTCGGCTATCTCTTTGTGGGAAAATACGATCCCGCTTCCGACGGTAAGGCTGTAAAGATCAAGCAACCGCACTTCGAGGCCATGATTCCCTTCCGCACTGAGAATCCAAGACACCCAGGTATTCGATCGCGGCCATCTGACCGTCACCGCGAATAAGTCGAAGGAGCGAAGCGGGTGGACCAACCCCCATTTCCCCGCCCTCCGGTCCGGCCCGACGGCTTCTTCAGGGGCCTCCCGCACAAAGCAAATTACTGCAGTGGTCGCGGGCGTACTAGTGTCGCATGTCATCTTGGGCGGCGTCACCGCATACGGTGGGACGATCCTCATCGACTCCAGGACAGCCGGCCTCGCGGCGACCGTTGCCGCCGACGTCAGGATCATGCCCTTGGGTGACTCCATCACTACCGGCTTCGGCAGCAGCAGCAGCGGTCCCGGCTATCGCTGGCCCCTCTACAACCTATTGAACGACAGCGGCCTCACCTTTCAGTTCGTCGGCTCGGCCAATAGCCGCCCCGGCAGCCTTCCCACCACACCCGGCGATCAGACATACCACGAAGGACATGGCGGCTGGAATGTGGCCCAGTTGCTCAACGGAGTCACGCCATCGGACGCCGGCGGGCTGGGTTAGCTGGAGGTCAATCCGCAGATCATCCTGCTGATGATTGGCACGAACAATCGCGGCGGCGACGTGCCCACCGCCGTCGGTCAGGTGGGACAGATCATCGACCAGATCCAGGCCCAGACGCCCGACGCCCGGCTGCTGGTCGCCGAGCTCACCCCGATCGTGGGTCAGGAGGCCTGGGTCGCCTCGTACAACTCATCCCTGGCGTCCCTGGTCAACGGCAGGATCTCGGCGGGCGAAAATCTGGGACTGGTGGACATGAACACGAACTTCCCCGTCAATAGCATGTACGACGCCCTGCATCCCAACGACGCCGGTTATGCCTGGATGGCACAGCAGTGGAACGACGCGATCCTGATTCCCGAACCGTCTGTTCTCGTCCTGCTCGCAACCAGTGCTCTCGGCGCGCTGGGCCTTGTTCGCCGTCGGCAGAGGATCCGATGAGTAGAAACGCGGCAGGGCATCCCGGCCGAGCGGGTGGCGAGCCGACTCGTTTGACCAAAGCCCCGACTGGCGACTAGAGGCAATCCATCTCGGCGTTGGCCGCGTCCTGGCCCACGAAGTTTCCTGACGCCGCCCGAAGAGGCCCGAAAACGAAAACAGCCGCCGCAAAACCAATCCTTGCCATGGCGGGAAGGAGGACTATGCTCTCATCCTTTGAATTTCCGCCCTGAAACCCCCTGCAGAAGCAGGAAATCACCTTTTTCACCTGATTCTCCCCCTCACCGGAACCGCTTTGCAACTTTTCGCCTCGATTCCTGCCCCTCTTCCCCCCGCAATCCATTTCTCCCCTCTCTGCTCCCCTCCACAACGCCCACAAGCTCCTGACCACGAAAGGAAATCTTAAGCAAGGAGTAAACAGAGAGCGCCCTGACCCGGACTCAATGAAACGCCCCACCACAGTTACCGCATCTTTCGCCATCTTTTCGCTGATGGCCTTCCTGGGCCTGCATGCTGAAGAAGCTCCGCAGGCGCACGTCGATCGGGGGCAGGACACCTTTTTCCAAGACTATTGCTTCGGCTGCCACGGCAAGGACGGGAAGGTGAAAGGCGATTTCGACCTGCGAGAGTTCAAGGATGCGGATGATCTGAAGGCGAATCCCGAGCTGCTTTCCGATATCATGAAGGCACTTCGTGACGGCGACATGCCGCCGGAAAAGGCGAAGCAACCGAAGGCCGAGGCACGCACCGCGTTTGCGATCCACGTCGAGCAACTGCTCGACGAAAGCCTGCGCCTGCATGCAACCGTGCCGCGGACTCCGGCGCGGCGGATGAATCGGTTTCAGTATGCGAATGCGGTGAAGGATTTGCTCGATCTGAAGGTCGATCTGTTTGTCCTGCCCGAGCGCATCGCACGCGATCTGTCGGGCTATTTCCAACCGCTGACCGGCCGGATGCCTGAACGCATCGAGGTTGGGAACCGCATCATGGGCAAGGGGCAGCTCATCGTTCCGCGCCTGAGGGGCGTATCGCCTTTCGCACAGGATCTGAAGGCGGTCAATGGCTTCGACAACCGGGCGGACCTGCTGACGATATCTCCGGTGTTGATGGAGTCGTTCCTGGAACTCAGCCTTTCCATTTTCCAGAGTAGCGACTTCGGCCCCAAGACCTGCGGGAAATGGAAGGACTGGTTTGAACCCCCGCCCGCTTCGGAGCCGGTGGACAAAGCGGTGAGGGCGCGACTTGGCCAGCTACTGCCGCAGGCGTTTCGTCGGCCCGTTGATGACGAGACGCTCGATCGCTATGCGGCCGCCACGCTGCAGTGCATTCAGGAGGGAGACAGTTTCAGCCAGGCGATGCAGGCAACTGCAGGCGCGGCATTGGCGTCGCCGCGTTTTCTCTACGTCTACGATGGTGCGACCACGGGTGACAAACCCGAACCGCTGGATGATTTTGAACTGGCTTCGCGGCTGTCCTTTTTCCTGTGGAGCAGTGCGCCAGATGACGCGCTGCTCGCTGAAGCTGAGCAGGGCAGGCTGAGCGATCCCGCGGTGCTCGCCGCACAGGCAGAGCGGATGATGAACGATTGCCGGATGAAGCGTTTCTGCGACGCCTTTGCCTCGCAGTGGCTGAAGATGGAAAACCTCGTCGCGTGCGAGCCGGATCGGACGCGTTTCCCCGACTTTTACCAGTTTGGAATCGTCTCTCATTCCATGTTCGGCAGCGTCCACATGATGCTGGAGCCGCTGCTGCTCTTCGAGACGGTGTTCGTTGAAAACCGGCCGATCACGGACTTCATCCAATCTGATTTCACATATCGCAGCGAGCAACTGTCCCAGTTCATCGCGCATGAAAAGAAGATCGCGCCGCCCCAAAATGGACAGAGCTGGTCGGAGGTCTGCGTATTCACCCGCCAGCCGGTGAGCACCAAGCGCGAGGGCGGCATCATCACGACTTGCGCGGTGATGACGATGACATCGAGCCCGATCGACACCAAGCCGATCTCGCGCGGCAAATGGATCATCGAGACTCTCTTCAACGACCCACCGCCTCCGCCTCCAGCGAATGTCCCGGACCTGGCGGAGGCCATCGCGGACAAGGAGCAGGAGAAGGAAATGACGCTGCGGGAGAAGTTCGAGCTGCATCGCACGCGGTCCGACTGTGCATCGTGTCATGTGAAGATTGATGCGTTCGGTTTTGCGCTGGAGAATTACGACGCGGTCGGGCGCTGGCGCGACAATGACGACAACGGTCACGCGATTGATCCGAGTGGAACGCTTTTCAAACGCACGAAATTTGCGACAGCGGAGCAGTTCAAAGATGCGCTGCTGGCGGAGAAGGGGCGTTTTGCCCGCGGATTTGCAGGGCACCTGCTGAAATACGCTCTCGGGCGCGAACTGGTGCCGGGCGACAAGCCGGTGCTCGACCGCATCGTCGCAGCGAGTGCGACGGAGGACCTTCGCATGAGGCAGATGATGACGCAGGTGATTCTCAGCGAGCCGTTCCGCGTGAAATTCAATCCCGCGGAAAAGCTGAGCGCCGCGCAACCTTGAAAGCAATATTCCCATAAACTCATGAGCACCAAGAAACAAACATCCGGTCTTTCGCGACGCGCATTCCTGCGGAGTTCCTGCGGCGCAGCGCTGGCATTGCCGTGCCTTGAGAGCCTGAATGCACGCACGGCGGGCTCGGCCATGAAGCCCGCGCAGCGCGTCGCCTTTTTCTATGTTCCGATGGGCGTGGTTCGCGAGGAGTTCTTCCCGGGCGAACAAAAAAATCCGGAACAGAGCTTTGCTGGTTCTCATGCGCACATCTCCACGCGCACGCTCAGTCCGCTGGACAAGATGGGTGCGAAGGTCTCGCTCATCACCGGTCTCGCGCGCACGTGGAAGGACTCGGCGGATCAGCACGAGCAATGCGGGAGCTGCTTTCTCTCCAGCCTCGCGCCTGGCGGGAGCACGACGAGCCGGATGCCACAGGGACGGACGCTCGACCACATCGTGGCCGAGCAGATCGGCACTGGCACCCCTTTCCGCACGCTCGAGTTCAACTGCAATCCCCACAAGGACAACCGCGAGTCCATCCACTTCGACACGATTTCGTGGTATGGCTCCGAATACCCCGCGCTCGCGATGCGCGACCCGCAGCAGATTTATCGCCGTCTTTTCACAAGCACAGCTGCCGCGCCCGCGCAAAGGATCACCGACCTTGTGCTCGCTGATGCGAAGTCCATGTCCGGCCGCCTCGGCAGGGACGATCGCGACAAGCTGGGCGAGTATGTTGAATCCATCCGCTCGATCGAACTGCAGATGGACCGCCTGGGCGGCATGAGGGCGGAACTCGAAAAGATGAATCTCCCCGAGCCTTCCGCCGCACATCTGCCGCGCGGCGAATACCTGCGCCTCATCGGGGACTTCATGGTGGCGGCGCTCCAGAGCGGGCTCACAAACGTGGCCACCATGATGATTGCTCCGGAGCGGTGGGAGACGCCGTATCGTTTCGAGGAAATTTCGGACAAGCCTCTTGGGCATCACGGCCTGTCCCACCGCGGATGGAGTGAAGAGCTGCGCAAGATTGATGAGTTTCACGTCCGGCAGTTTGCCTATCTTGTCGAGAAGATGGACGGCATCCTCGAAGCCGATGGCACCTCACTCCTCGACAACACCATCTTCACCTACGGCTCGGGGCTGGGGAATGGAGCGGCTCATTCTTACAACCGGTTGCCCATCATTGTCGCCGGCAGCGGTGGCGGGAAGCTCAAGACGGGATCTCATCTGCAATGCAAAGACGGCACGCCGCTCGCGAACCTCTGGCTCACACAGGCACAAGCTGTCGGTGGGGAGCGGGAGCGATTCGCCGACAGCACGGGAGTCGTGTCCGAATTGAACGTCTAAGTCTGCATCGGTTCTCGGCGGAGGTCGCGGAAGGTGCAGAGGGGGGTGTCGATGCCCCGGATCTTGCGGGGGCCGCTG